>JAIXZF010000475.1 GCA_027489835.1 Hyphomicrobiales bacterium | reverse complement strand
GTCGTCCATGCCGTAGAGCGTCAGCGTCGCGGCGGGCAGCCCGTCGCGCCCGGCGCGGCCGATCTCCTGATAGTAGCTCTCGATCGAGCCGGGCATGTCGGCATGGATGACGAAGCGGACGTCGGGCTTGTTCACCCCCATGCCGAAGGCGATGGTGGCGCAGACGATGACGCCGTCCTCCTGCAGGAAGATGTCCTGGTTGCGGTTGCGGCTCTCCTGCTCCATCCCGGCATGGTAGGCCACGGCGCGCCAGCCCTTGCCGCTCAGCCACTCCGCCAGCTGCTCGGTGCGCTTGCGCGACGAGCAGTAGATGATGCCGGACTGCCCGTGGCGGTTGGCAAGGAACGTCTCGATCTGCCGGCGCGGCTGGTCCTTGGGCTCGAAGCGCAGCGAGATGTTGGGCCGGTCGAACCCGTGCACGAAGATGGCCGGGTCCGCGTCGAAGATCTGCGCGATGATGTCGTTTCGCGTCGCCTCGTCCGCCGTCGCGGTCAGCGCCAGCAGGGGCGGGGAGCCGAGCGCCGCGCGCAGGCGCCTGAGGTCGCGGTACTCGGGCCTGAAATCATGGCCCCATTGGCTGACGCAATGCGCCTCGTCGATGGCGAGCCGCGTGACGCCGAGCTCCGCTAGCCGCTGCGGCAGCCCCTCCACGGAGAGCCGTTCGGGCGAGACATAGATGAGGTGGGTGTCCCCGCGCCGGAGCCCGCGCCAGGCGGCAGCGGTCTCGTCCTCGGTGTTGAGCGAGTTCAGCGTCACCGCGCCGACGCCGGCCGCCTTCATCTGGCTCACCTGGTCGCGCATCAGCGCGATCAGCGGCGAAACCACCACGGTCAGCCCGCCCTCGACCAGCGCGGGCAGCTGGTAGCACATCGACTTTCCCGAGCCCGTGGGCATCACGGCCAGCACGTCGCGGCGCGCCAGCACGGCCTCGATCACCTCGCGCTGGCCGGGCCGGAAGTCGTCATAACCGAATGTGGTCTTGAGCGTGCTCTGCGCTGCCTGGAGCGAATCGGGCATGGCACTGGTTTAGGTGCGCGGGCGAGGGATGCAAGCATGGGCGGCGCCTGCAGCTATCCTGATGTGTCTTCCCCGGCGCCCGCAGCGCCGGGAAGGGATCCATCGATCTCCAAGGCGTCATCGCGAGCGCAGCGAAGCGACCCAGCCTTCGGGCGCGTGACGGCTCGGCGCTGGCGCGAACCCAGGCACTGGGTCGCTTCGCTGCGCTCGCAAGGACGGCGAGGTTATGCAGGTGTCATTCCCGGCGAGCCGAAGGCAAGGGAAGGGGATCGATCGGATTCGCGCCGCCTATCCGCGCACGGCGATCAGCCCGGCGGCTCCCGCCATCACGGCCGCAGTGCCGCGGTTGATGCGCCTCAGCGCCCTCTCGGACGTGAAGACCTGCCGCGCCCGGTCGGCCAGCAGAAGCGACGCCGTCATCACCGGCGTGATGACGAGCACGATCACCACCGCCATCTCGACGAACACCAGCGGCGTGACGGCCTTCGGGTCGACGACCAGTGGCATGATCGACAGGAAGAAGACGATGACCTTGGGATTGCCGAGCGTCAGCGAGAGCGAGCCGAAGAAGGACGGCCAGGCCCTGACGCGCTCCGCGGCCGCCTGCACGTCGGCGGCCTTCACCGGCGCGGTCCAGATCTTCCACGCCATCCAGACGAGATAGGCGCAGCCGGCATACTTGATGGCGAGGAAGACTGCCTCGAAGGTTGTGGCGAGCACGGCGAGCCCGGTCGCCGCCACGGTGAACCAGATGAGGTCTCCGATGACGAAGCCCGCGATGAAGGCCGGCGCCGCCGCGCGCCCCTGCCCGAGCCCGCGCGCCACGATCGCCGCCAGGCCGGGACCGGGAGAGGCGACGGCGACGAAATAAACGCTAGCGAACAGCAGAAGCGACGAAAAAGACATGGCTCGACCCGAGGCTTGAGCGCGGAATGTACCGCACCGCGTCCGTTGCGTCATCCTCAAGGCAGCAATCACACCTCGCTTCGGGTTTTCGGGGCCGCAAAGCGGAACCCCGAACCCAGGGCATGGGGGCGATGAAGCGGGATTCCGGGTTCCCGCCTGCTGCGCAGTCGAGCCCCGGAAAAACGAGCAGAGCGTCTTCCCGCAATCCAAACTCTACTCGGGTTTCCGGGGCTCCGCAGCGGAGCGGAGGAGAACCCGGAATCCAGCTCTTGTTGCTGCAAGGGCTTGGTTTCCGGGTTCCGCTTCGCGCCCCGGCAAACGCCGTGGCCCTCAGCCCAACCGCTCCACTTGCCCGGGCGTGACGAGAAAGCGCGCTGCGGCAGCCGGCAGGGCGCCGAACAGCGCCTCGTCCGCGCCCGTCATCCAGACCTGCGCGCCGAGTTCACCGAGCGCGTCGTAGAGGGCGGCGCGTCGCCTCGGGTCGAAATGCGCCGCGATCTCGTCGAGCAGCACGACGGGGCTGAGCCCGCTCATGGCCTGCACCAGACGGGCATGGGCCAGCACGAGGCCGACCAGCAGCGCCTTCTGCTCGCCCGTCGAGCCCAGCGCGGCGGGCAGGTCCTTGGGTCCGTGGCGGGCCAGAAGGTCCGAGGCCTGCGGACCCACCAGCGTGCGCCCGGCGGCGCGGTCGCGCGCGCGGCCTTCCTTCAGGAGCGCGCGGTAGCGGTCCTCCGCGTCCACCGCGGGCAGTTCGGCCACGAGCCGGTCGATCTCGCCCTCCAGCGAAAGCTCGGCCCAGGGGAAGGGCGAGGCCTCGTCGCGCGTCTC
>JAIXZF010000060.1 GCA_027489835.1 Hyphomicrobiales bacterium | reverse complement strand
GAAATTGTCGGGCAGCTTGCCGGCCGGCGTCAGCATCAGCAGATACATGCCCTCCGGCGTCAGGCAGAACATGAACGGCACGAGGAAGGCGGGCAGCGTGTATTTCCACGCCTGCATCATGGTGGCGAAGGGCTTGCCGCCGCAGATGGCCGACGCCGCGAAGGGCGCCAGCGCCGTGGGCGGAGAGACGTCCGCCAGCACCGCGTAGTAGAACATGAACATGTGCGCGGCGGGCTCGGGGATGCCGACCTTGACCAGCGCCGGCACCAGCATGACCGCCGCGATGATGTAGCTCGCCGTGACCGGCACGGCGAGGCCGAGGATCCACATCGCGATGGCGGCAAGGAAGATCACGAGGAAGCGCGAACCGCCGCCAAGCTCGACGATGATGCCCGAGAGCGTCAGCCCGAGGCCGGTGAGGTTGACCACGGCGACGATGATGCCGGCGCAGGCGCAGGTGGCGATGATGCCCAGCGTCGAGCGCGCGCCATCGGTGAGCGCCTCGATCATCCGCGTCGCGTCCTCGCCCACCGGCTTGCCGCCGCGCCGCGCCAGCATGGCCTGCGCGCCGGAGAAGGCGATGGCCGCCGCCATGCCCCAGAACACGGCGACCGAGATGCGTCCGTCGAAGAGTTCGTCCGGCCCCAGCCGCGCGGCGAGTCCGCTGACGGCGAAGAGCCAGCTCGCGATGCCGAACGCGATGCCGAAGCCGAAGGCGGGGACCGTGACGAGGCGGCTGTCCTCGCGCAGCATGGACAGGGCGAAGGCGATGGCCACCGACCAGAACACCGCCATGAACGAGGAGAAGCCGAGCGCGAGGAAGACCGCGATCGCGGCCAGCGAGAGGAAATGATAGCCTTGGCTTTTGGTCAGCTCCCAGAGCGACGCGTCCGAGGTCTTGACCGGCTTGATGTCGAGCCGCCGCGTATCGGCCTCGGTCATCAGCCAGCAGGACAGGTAGTAGAGGATGGTCGGGATGGTCGCGTAGACCAGGATCATCAGGTAGCTGACGTCGAGATACTCGGCGATGATGAAGGCCGCAGCGCCGAGCGTGGGCGGAGACAGCGTTGCGCCGATGCCCGCGGCCGAGAGCAGGCCGCCGCCGACATGGGGCGGATAGCCGGAGCGCTTGAGCATCGGCCACGCCAGCGATGCGACGGTGACGGTGGTGGCGACGCCTGAGCCCGACACTGTGCCGAGCAGGAAGCCCGAGGCAACGACCGCGCGGCCGGGGGCGGCGGGCGAGGGCTTCTTGCCGAACAGCGCGAAGGCCCAGTCGATGAAGAAGCGGCCGGCGCCGCCCCTGTCGAGCACCGCGCCATAGATCGTGAACAGGATGATGAATGTGGCGGCGACATCCATGGGCGTCGAGAAGATGCCCTCCAGCGTCAGGTAGTTCTGGCCGACGATGCGGTTCAGCGAGAAGCCGCGATGGTCGAACGGCTCCGGCACCCAGGGGCCGAAATAGCAGTAGACCAGGAAGACGATGGTGACGGCGGGCAGGATCCAGCCGACGGTCCGGCGGGTGGCCTCGAGGATCAGCGCGATGAGCGCGGCTCCCAGGACGAGGTCGTCGGCGGTGGGGCGGGTCGCGCGCGTCTTGATGGCCTCGCCGAATTCGAGGAGATACCAGGACGAATAGAGCGCCACGGCGACGAGCACCCAGTCGAACAGGCGGGTGCGGGCAAGCGCGCGGTTGATGGTCAGAAGCGGATAGCTCGCGAAGGCGAGGCCGACTGCGATGGCGAGGCCCGAGGCGAAGCCGCTGCGCTCGAACACGCGGCCTTCGGAGACGACGAAGGCGATCCAGCCCGCGCCGATGGCGGCCACCAGCCATTCCTCGATGGTGGCGCGGCGGGGCGCGGGGTCCGCGCCGCGCAGCAGGGGATAGAGCAGGAAAATCAGCGCGAGGCTGAGCGCTAGGAAGCTCGAGCGATAGAAGGTCGTGTTGATCGAGAACTGCGTCCAGTACAGCGAGTAGGCCGCGAGGCCGAAGGCGCCGATGGCGGTGAGCCAGCCGAGCCAGCCGCCCAGGCGCTGGGCCGGTCCGCCCTCGGAGTCCGAGGACAGCCGCTCAAGTTCCTCCTGAGACAGTTGCACCGTCTCGGGTTTCGCGCCCGTGGCCATGTCCAGAAGCTCCCTGACGTCCCCTTGGCCTTTCGGCCAGCCGGGCCTTTTTCAGACCCTTTCACCATGCATAACAGAGAAAAACCCCGACGCCAGAGCGCCGGGGCCTGTTTCCGATGCGAAGCGGCCAGAGGGCCGGGCGGGATGTCAGAGCGCCACGCCCTTCGACTTGAAGAAGGCTTCGGCCGCCGGGTGGAACGGCACGGCCGACTTGCCCGCCGCGCCCTGCACCGTCAGCTTGCGGGCCTCGGGATGGATCTTGTGGACCTCCTCGAGGTTGCCGAAGATGCCATTGAGCACGGCAGCGATCTGGTCGTTCTTGGCCTTGGAGCTGACGACCAGCACGTTGGCGACGCCGAGACCCGGCACGGCAGCGGCCTGACCGGCATAGGCGTTGGCCGGCAGGCTGAAGGAGCGGTAGAGGCCCGGCCACTGGCGCTCGAGCTTGGCGAGTTCCTCGGCTGCGGGGATGAACTGCAGCGGCGGCTGGCCCGAGGTGGCCAGGTCGCGGACGGCCGCGGTGGGGATGCCGCCGATCCAGAAGAAGGCGGCGACCTTGCCGTCCTTCAGGGCGCCGGCGCTCTCGGCAACGCCGAGATTGTCGCGCGTGATGTCGCGCATCGGGTTGAGGCCCGCCGCTTCGAGCACGCGGTCGGCGATGGATTCGGTCGAGGAGCCGGCCGAGCCGACCGAGACGCGCTTACCCTTGAGGCTCGCGACGGTCGTGACATTGGCGCCCTGCGCGCCGACGACATGCAGGAAGCTGTCGTACAGCATCGCCAGGATGCGGATGTCGAGCTTGCCGTCCTTGGCATAGGCGCCAGTGCCGGTCATGGCGTCATAGGCCGAATCGAGCGTGGAGAAGCCGAT
>JAIXZF010000379.1 GCA_027489835.1 Hyphomicrobiales bacterium | reverse complement strand
CCTCCAGGTTGGTGATGAGGTTCAACCGTCGATCGGCGGCGCGGGTTCCATGACGGCCAACTGGCCTCGGGCTCACCCCTGGACAGGCTTCAGCCTCGCTGCGCCTCGGCGGCTTCATCGGGCTGCCGGGCCGCCTCCTCGCCGGGTCCGTTCTCCTCGCGCCCCGGGCTCGCATCGTCGAGAAAGGCGGACAGCGCCGGCAGGAACTCCTGCGACCGCTCGATATGAGGCATGGCCCCGGTGTCGAAAGCCGACTTCGTCCAGTTGACGCGCTGGTGCACCCAGCCCGCCTCCGCGAAGTCCGCGAACGGCCCGCGCATGCCATGGGCCAGCCAGACCGGCTGCTTGATGCCTTCATAGACGCTGCGGATGTCGCTGCTGAAGAGCTTGCCCGAGGCGAAGGCCAGCACAGCGTGCTTGGCGCCCGGCTGGTGGGCGGTTCGCCAGGCGTAATCCACCATGTCGTCCGGCGCCTTCGCGCCGCCGAAGGTTCGGTTCAGAAAGAAGCGGATGCTCGGCCTGGAGACCAGCCCGGCGTAGAGCGCGTCGCTGAGAAAGGGCAGGGTGAGGCCCCGTTCCAGCCCCGGCACGGCCCTGTCCCCGCCGAGCGGACCGCGAAGCTTGTGCGCGCCGGTCTGGAAGCCGGTCGGGGTGATGAAGGCGAGGCGTCCGAAGATCTCGTCCTCGGCCAGCGCGGCCCGCGCCACGAACTCGGCGCTGAGCGAGAGCGCGACCACATCGAGCGTCCGCGCGCGGCTGATGCGCAGCACCTCCCAGGCCACCTCGGCGATCGCCTCGACGAAGCGCTCGACATGGTAGGGCCCGGCGTCCCGCTCCGACAGGCCGAACCCGGGAAGGTCCATGGCAAACACCCGCCGCGTCTGGCGCAGATGCTCGAAGATCGTCCGCATCTCGTAGGATGAGGCCGCGGCGTTGACGCTGTGGATCAGCAGGACCGGCGGCCCTGCGCCGTCGACGTAAAGGGCGATGTCGCCCCAGCCGCCTTCGATGATCCGGATGGGTGCGTCGATGGCGGGAGGAAGCCCCGCCAGCCCCTGCCCCTCTATCGCCAAGCCCTGCACGCCGCCATCCCCACGCCGGAACATATCCGGCTGCAAACGCGGAGCGCGGCGAAAGGTTCCGCGCTCCGTGTCCCGCGTGGCTCAGGCAACCCTGGCGCCGGCTCGTGGAACGGACCCCCAGCGGAGCTGGCCTGCATAGCGCCGGATCGTTCGCCCCTCCTCGGCGATGGAATGGAGGTGGACCCAGCCATTCTCGACGAGTTCGCGCACGCCCTGATGGTTCTCGATCACCCGGTTCATATCGGCCTCGGGCGCCTCGATGAAGACGTTGAGCCGGAGCGGCTCGTGGATGAAGCGCTTGCCGTCATGCACCGACTGCCAGGGGAGCCCGACCTTGAGATCGCCTGCATTGCCCTCGAGCACGCCGATCTGCCCGACAACGTTGTGCAGCGCCTTGTTGCCGCTGCCGAAGACGGGGTTGTTCACCGTCGAGCCGTAGTATTGCAGGTTGATCCAGCTCGCGACCACCATGGGGGCGGTCATGATCAGCTCGAGCACGGCCTTGCCCGCATCGGCCTCGTGATCGTAGTCGTGCAGGAAGGCGCGCCCGCCAAGGTCGAGACCGCGCGTCCGCGCGCGCGGCGCGGCGATGAAGGCCGCGTTGCCGGCGAGGCCCCATTCGGGCCGGACCTGCGACCAGTCGCGGCTGCGCCCGATCACCTGCTCGTCGAGATGCGCGCTCGTGGTCGAGCCCGCATCGAGCCCGAGAAGGGCCGAACGCTGCAGCCGCGCCAGCGACCCTGCTTCCGACAGCCAGAACTTCAGCCGCGCCAGATCCTCCGCATGGCTCGCGGGGACATGGTCCTCGTCGTAGATCGTCACCTCGTCGGTCGTGGTGTCGTGCAGGCATCCGAGGAACCAGGTGTCGGCGGGGATGGCGAGGCCCTTTCCGCCGAGGCCCAGCCGGACCTCCGGATTGTTGAGGATCGCCGCCGCGACGCGCACGTTCGCCTCGCCGGTGTGGCCGCCGCAGGCGCCGCAATCGAGGCCCGAGGCATGCGGGTTGTTGACGGTGCTGCTGCCATGGCCGGCGAGCATCACGAGGCGTCCGAAACCCTTGCTCATCGACATGGCCTTCAGCACCGCCTCCGCCATAGCGAGACGCTGTGCGGGCTCGAAGCCCGTGGCGCGGCCCCCGACGCTCCGCGGCTCGAGCCGGGGCCCGACCTTCCGGGCCACGTCCGCATCGAGGCCGTCGACGCTGGGATTGGCGACGGGCCGGGTCAGCCCCGCCATGTCCGAGACGATCTTGGGCGCGAACAGCAGCCCGGCCGTCTCCACATAGGAGAAGGACGACACGGCCGACTGCTTGAACGAGCGCCAGGCCCGCGCCGCCCGCCGCCGCAGCAGCCGGAGCCCGAGCACCTCGGTCTCCATCTCCTCCGACGCCCCGCCCACGGCCTCGCAGACGATGAACTTCGGCGTCAGGAGCACGGGGCACTGCGCCCCGCCCCTGAGATGGCCGATCGGCACGTACTCGATGGGAAAGCCGAAGAACCCGGCGAAACCCACGGTCTCCACATCGGCGGAAACCGTCTCGAAGGCGCGGCGGAAGACCTCGGAGCGCACGTCGATGCAGAAGGCGGCCTGCACCGCGGGACGCGCCGCGGCCTTCGTCACGACGTCAGCCTCGGTGGCTCCATCCGCATGGCTGGTGAGCCGCGCGACAAGCCGCGACCGGTAGCCGGCTTCGTAGGCCTCCTGCAGCAGGAGATCGACCGCCAGCTCGGCATCCTCGCCCAGCGTGCGGTCTTCCGGCAGCGCGGCCGCCTCGGCCATGGCCTGCGCCCAGGCCTGCTTGAAGGCCATGTCCGTGCGGGCCGCGAACAGCCCGTAGCCCCAGGCGAGCCGGATGGCGAGCAGATGGGTCAGGCTTTCGTCGCTGCCACCATGGAGCTCGGCGTTCCAGAGCAGGTAGCGGGCATAGGCCGCCCAGCCGCCGACATCGAACAGCGCGCGATGCAGATAATCCTCGACCGCCCGCGGCGGGATGCCGAGCCGTTCGACCACGGCCCCGATCGCCTCGACCGGATCGTCCGGCAGGCCGAGCACGGCGGCCCTGAAGCCGGCCACGCCCAGCGCCTCGGGGCTGCGGTCGTGCCGTGCGGCCGTCCGCCAGGCCTGCCAGGGCTTGAGGCTCCGAAGCGGGTTGCGCCAGCTGGACTGGCCCTCGTCGAAATAGCCCGCGCACCAGCGCGAGATCTCGTCGATCATGAAGCCGACATGC
Organism: Hyphomicrobiales bacterium; assembly: GCA_027489835.1. Taxonomy (GTDB): domain Bacteria; phylum Pseudomonadota; class Alphaproteobacteria; order Rhizobiales; family Beijerinckiaceae; genus Allobosea. The sequence continues at coordinate 3,249 of JAIXZF010000379.1, read as the reverse complement.
GAGGCCTGCCGGTCGCCATGGGTGACGGTGTCGAGCACCTCGGCGACGGTAGCGACCACGGCCGGGGGCCGCGCCGCCCGGACAGGCTCGAGGCTGGCCGCGGCCCTCAGCGCGGCGACATCGGCAGGAGCGCCCGCCGGCAGGGCGGGGCCGAGCGCGGCAATCGCTTCGGCCAGCGCGGCGTCGTCGATCGCGCCCGCCGCCAGCGCCTCCCGGTAGAAGGCCCTCGGCATCAGCATGTCGACCCGGGCGACGCGCTTGAGCGTGGCGGAGGTCGCCGGGAAGCTCTGCCCCGTGAAGCCGAGGAAGGGATTGACCGCGACGAAGTGCTTGAGCGGCCAGAGCGGGGCGATCTTGCGGCAGGCTCCGTCGATGGCCGCTTCGAGGGCGGCGCGGGAGAGGCCGGCGGGCGGAGGCGTCTCGTCGATCTCGATCTTGGCGAGGGCGGTCATGTCAGGCTCCGGCGGAAGGGTTGGCGTCGGCGCCGGCCCGGCGGGGCCAGAGCTTCAGCACGAGGCGGTTGGCGTAGGTATTGAGGTAAAGGCCCTGCGACAGGTGCACGTAGAGCGCCTGCCATCGCGGCTGGGCCGCATCGCGCGCCATCACGCTCTGGAAGAGCGTCACCGCGCCGAAGGACAGCACCACCAGGAGCGTGATCGCGAGGTCGAGCGGCCCGCGCGCTGGCAGCGTCGCCGGCAGGCTGCCGGCCATCATCCACTCGGCCGCGGCCTGGAGCGCGAAGTAGGCGGCCGCCACGAGGCCGGCGAGCGCCGCCGCCTTGCCCAGCACGTAGGAGTTGGGCCGCTCGTCGATGGCGTTGGCGATCAGGTGCGTCAGCCCCATCAGCAGGATCGCGCCGAGGGCCACCGCGCCGGGCTTGCTCAGGGGCGTCGCGCCGAACGCGGCGCCGACGGCCAGCGTCACGGCCAGCACGCCGGCGAGCGCGAGCGCCAGCCTGGCCGGATGGGGCTGCCCGCCGGGGCTCGGCGTCCAGGAGGCGCGGGCGAGGTCGATGACGCTGCCGGAGGAGAGGAAGGCGTGCGCCTTGTAGAGCGAGTGCGCGAGGATGTGCAGCAGCGCGGCCGAGAAGGCCCCGAGCCCGCACTGCAGCAGCATGAAGCCCATCTGCGCCACGGTTGACCAGGCCAGCGACACCTTCACCGAAGTCTGCGTCAGCATCACCACCGAGGCGAACAGCGCGGTCGCGCCGCCGACGATGGCGAGGACCTCGAGCGCGCCGGTGGACAGCACCAGCACGTCCGCGAGCCTGAGAACGAGATAGCCGCCGGCGTTGATGATGCCGGCATGCAGCAGCGCCGAGACCGGCGTCGGCGTCTCCATCACCTCGATCAGCCAGCCATGCAGCGGCAGCTGCGCAGACTTCAGCAGCGCCGCCGCCACGATCAGCAGGCTCGCCAGCGTGATCGCGCCCGTGCCGCCATCGATCGCGGCCAGAGCCTTGGCCTGTGCGAACATGGCCTTGAACTCCAGCGTGCCGAAGCTGGCGAAGAGCAGGGCCGCAGCGCCGATCAGGCAGGCGTCGCCGATGCGGCTTGCGATGAACTTCTTCTTGGCCGCGAGCTGGGCCGCGGGCCGATCGCCGTAGAACAGCAGCAGCTTGCCGAGCCCGAGGCTGGTGGCGATCCAGGCGGCGATGAACTGCGCGAGGTTGCCCGAGACGATCAGCAGCAGCACGGCCGCCAGCGTCAGCGACAGCCATTTGAGGAAGCGCCCCTGGCCGGGATCGCCATCGAGATAGTTGCGGCTGTAGCGGATGACGACGACGCCGATGAAAGCGACCAGCGTGAACATCGCCGCGGCCAGCGCGTCGACATGCACGCCGAGGCCGATGCCGGCGACGCCGAGCGTCGGGCTCGTGGCCGGGCCCCGGCTCGCGACCCAGAGGGCGGTGGCCAGCGCCACGCCGAGGGCGGCGAGCGCGGCGGCGAAGGCGCGGCGTGCCATGCCCGCGGGGTCGGCATCGGCGCGGGCCGCCGAAGGAAAGGCGGCGGCGACGAGCGCCAGCGGGCCTGCGAGGATCAGCCAGGACAGCAATGTGGACATGAGGAAAGCTCCGGTCGGTCGGGTTCCGCTCTAGCCTGTGCTGTTCATTCGATAAATTTCAAAGATTGCAACGGATCGTTAGATCTGAGACAAGAGTCCATGGCGGCGCTCAATTACCATCATCTGCGCTACTTCTGGGCGATCGCGACGGAGGGCAGCCTCACGCGGGCCGCCGGCCGGCTGAACGTGTCGCCATCCTCGCTGTCGGTCCAGCTCAAGGCGCTGGAGGAGCAGCTTGGCCAGCCCCTGTTCGAGCGGCGCGGACGCGGCCTCCAACTGACCGAGGCAGGGCGCATCGCCCTCGATCACGCCAATGCCGTGTTCGCGGCAGGCGACGAACTCCTCAACACGCTCAAGGGCCTCGGCCTCGCCAGCCGCCAGGCGCTGCGCGTGGGCGCGGTCGCCACGCTGTCGCGAAACTTCCAGCTCGGTCTGCTGAGGCCGCTCGTCCACCGCGACGACATCGAGCTCGTGCTGCGGTCGGGCGCCTTCGCGGATCTGCTTGCCCAGCTCGAGGCCCATGCGCTGGACCTGGTGCTGGCCAACCAGCCGGCCACGATCGACCTCGATTCCGACTGGCAGAACACGCTGGTGGCCGACCAGCCGGTCAGCCTCGTCGGCCATCCGCAGGATGCGCATGACGGGCTGAGCTATCCGGCGGACCTCGCCCATGTGCCTCTGGTCCTGCCCGGCAAGGGCAGCACCATCCGCACCGCCTTCGACCGATGGCTCGACGAAGCCGGCGTCACCCCGACCATCCAGGCGGAGGTCGACGACATGGCCATGCTGCGCCTGATCGCGCGCGAGAGCCACGGCCTGACGCTGGTGCCTCCCGTCGTCGTCATCGACGAGCTGGGCTCTGGCGTTCTGGTCGAACGGCACAAGCTGCCGCAGATCCGCGAGACCTTCTACGCCATCACCCGGCGCAGGCGCTTTCCCAACCCGCTTTTGCGCGAGATCGGGGCCTGAACGTCACGGCGGACGTCATTGCGCCTGCTCCCGATGGTCGATGGCAAGCGGCCGCGCGGCGGCGAGCCTGGGGTCGGCTCCCCCCGCCGCGGGCGGCTCGGAGGCGGCCTCGGCCACCAGCTCCGCCCCGGCCTGCGGCTGGAGGCGCCAGAAACTGAACCCGGACAGGGCCGAGAGCGCCGCCACCAGGCAGAACACGACCGGGAAATGCGAGGG
>JAIXZF010000396.1 GCA_027489835.1 Hyphomicrobiales bacterium | reverse complement strand
GCCCGGCGAGCCTCAGCTCGCCAGCGCTTCCTTCATCTTCTCGGCGCGCTTGCGCTCGTTCGGGTCGAGCTTCATCTTGCGCAGCCGGATCGACTTCGGCGTCACCTCGACCAGTTCGTCGTCCTGGATCCAGGCCAGCGCGCGCTCCAGCGTCATGCGGATCGGCGGCGTCAGGCGCACCGCCTCGTCCTTCGAGGTGGTGCGGATGTTGGTCAGCTTCTTGCCCTTGAGGACGTTGACCTCGAGGTCGTTGTCGCGGGTATGAATGCCGATGATCATGCCCTGATAGACCTTCCAGCCCGGCTCGATCACCATCGGGCCACGATCCTCGAGGTTCCACAGCGCATAAGCCACGGCCTCCCCGGCATCGGTCGAGATCAGCACGCCGTTGCTCCGGCCCGCCATCTCGCCGCGATAGGGCAGGTAGGCGTGGAAGAGCCGGTTCATGATCGCCGTGCCGCGCGTGTCGGTCATCAACTCGGACTGGTAGCCGATCAGGCCGCGCGTCGGCGCGTGGAAGACGAGGCGCAGCCGGTTGCCGCCGGAAGGGCGCATCTCGAGCATCTCGGCCTTCCGCTCGCTCATCTTTTGCACGACGATGCCCGAATGCTCCTCGTCGACGTCGATGAGGACCTCCTCGATCGGCTCGAGCAGATTGCCGGCCTCGTCCTTCTGGTAGACGACGCGCGGGCGCGAGACGCCGATTTCGAAGCCCTCGCGGCGCATGGTCTCGATCAGGATGGCGAGCTGCAGTTCGCCGCGGCCCGAGACGATGAACGAGTCCTTGTCGGCGCTTTCCTCGATCTTGAGCGCGACGTTGCCTTCGGCCTCCTTGAGCAGCCGGTCGCGGATGACGCGGCTGGTGACCTTGTCGCCCTCGGTGCCGGCCAGCGGGCTGTCGTTGACGATGAAGGACATCGAGACGGTCGGCGGGTCGATCGGCTGCGCCTTCATCGCTTCCGTGACCTCGGGCGCGCAGAAGGTGTCGGCCACCGTGCCCTTGGAGAGGCCGGCGATGGCGACGATGTCGCCCGGAACGGCTTCGTCGATCGGCGTGCGCTCGACGCCGCGGAAGGCGAGGATCTTGGAGACGCGGCCCATTTCGACCAGCGTGCCGTCCTGCGCCAGCGCCTTGATCGGCATGTTGGGCTTGATCGAGCCCGAAGTGACGCGGCCCGTGATCATGCGGCCGAGGAACGGGTTCGCCTCGAGCAGCGTCCCTATCATCCGGAAGGGGCCTTCCTCGGTCTTGGCCTGCGGCACGTGGCTGAGCACGAGGTCGAAGAGCGGGGCGAGGCCCTCATCCTTCGGGCCTTCCGGCTTCAGCGCCATCCAGCCGTCGCGGCCCGATCCGTAGAGGATGGGGAAGTCGAGCTGGTCGTCATTGGCGTCGAGCGCGGCGAACAGGTCGAACACCTCGTTGACCACCTCGATATGGCGGCCGTCGGGCCGGTCGATCTTGTTGATCGCCACGATGGGGCGCAACCCGAGCTTCAGCGCCTTGCCGACCACGAACTTGGTCTGCGGCATCGGCCCCTCGGCCGCGTCGACCAGCACGATCACGCCGTCGACCATGTTGAGGATGCGCTCCACCTCGCCGCCGAAATCGGCGTGGCCCGGGGTGTCGACGATGTTGATGCGCACATCCTTCCAGACCACCGAGGTGCACTTGGCGAGGATGGTGATGCCGCGCTCCTTCTCGAGGTCGTTCGAGTCCATGACACGCTCGGCAACGCGCTGGTTGTCGCGGAAGGACCCTGCCTGCTGGAGCAGCTTGTCGACGAGCGTGGTCTTGCCGTGGTCGACGTGCGCGATGATGGCGATGTTGCGAAGGGACATGGGTGCGGACTTTGCAGGTGGCGCTGCGGCTGGCCGCGGCTGACGGACGAAGGAGGCCAAAACAGGGGAGGCGCATGCAGGAGCCTGCTCCGGCCCGGCATGCGCCTCCCCATTTCGTTGCGCTGCAATATCATCGAGTGGGGGTCAAGTGCAATCCGATTCACGCCGGTGCGTGCGCGCCTGGGCTTCGCGCAGGGGGCCGGCCGGGGCGGGCCGAGCGGCTGGGGCGGGGGCCTGGCGGAGAAGGCGGGTTCCGGCGCGCCCGACGGCCCTCGGCGTCGCAGGCGCTTGCTTGCAGTCAGGCGCAGGACCCACATAATGCGACGTCGCTCCGCAACGACCGCATGGAAGGTCAGGCCCCCAAGATGACGCCGCTCGTACGTCCGCCGGCACTGAGTTCGGCCGGATCCGGCATCGACGACCGCTCGCGCGAGATCTTCCGGCGGATCGTCGAGAACTACCTCGCCCATGGCGAGCCGCTCGGCTCGCGCAACATCTCGCGCATCCTGCCGATGACGCTCTCGCCCGCCAGCGTCCGCAATGTCATGTCCGATCTGGAGGAGGCCGGCCTCATCTACGCGCCGCATGTCTCGGCGGGCCGCATGCCGACGGAGCGGGGCCTGCGCTTCTTCGTCGACGCGATGCTCGAGATCGGCGATCCCAGCGGCGACGAGCGCGCCGCGATCGAGGCGCAGGTCAAGGCCGCGTCCGGCCAGCCGCTGGAGGGCGTGCTGGCGGAGGCCTCCACCATGCTCTCCGGCCTCTCGCGCGGGGCCGGCGTCGTGCTCGCCAGCAAGGCCAACGCCCGGCTCAAGCATGTCGAATTCGTGCCGCTCGATCCCGCCAGGGCGCTGGTCGTGCTGGTGGGCGAGGACGGGCAGGTCGAGAACCGCATTCTCGCGCTGCCCCCCGGCCTGCCGGCCTCCGCCCTCACCGAGGCCACCAACTATCTCAACGCCCGCCTGCAGGGGCGCACGCTCGGGGAGCTCAAGAGCGAGATCGAGGCGCGCCGCGACCAGATCGGCGGCGAGCTCGACGAATTGACCGCAAGGCTGGTCGAGGCCGGTCTCGCGGTCAGCGTCGAGGCGGGCGGCGCGCGGCAGCTCATCGTGCGCGGCCAGGCGAATCTGCTCGAGGACCTCAACGCCGCGCAGGACCTCGAGCGCATCCGGCTGCTCTTCGCCGACCTCGAGACGCAGAAGGAGGTGATCGAGCTGCTCTCGCGGGCCGAGGGTGCGGACGGCGTGCGCATCTTCATCGGCTCCGAGAACAAGCTGTTCTCGCTCTCGGGCTCGTCGCTGATCGCTGCCCCGTTCCGCGACAGCCGCCAGCAGATCATCGGCGTCGTCGGCATCATCGGCCCGACGCGGCTGAACTACGCCCGCATCGTGCCGATGGTCGACTACACGGCCAGGGTCGTCTCGGACATGATGCTGAAGCGGGATGGGTGAGGCTTCGCGCTGCCCGGGCCAATGCGAAGGCCCGTAAACGCAAAAGCCGCCCCGTAAGGCGGCCTGAGGTCGGTTTGGTGGAGCCAAGCGGGATCGAACCGCTGACCTCCTGCATGCCATGCAGGCGCTCTCCCAGCTGAGCTATGGCCCCATCACCGGCGTCCGCATGGGGGCGGGCGCCTCGTTCGCGGCTCGGCACCCATCGGCTGCCGGTCGCGGAGCGGTCTCTACACGCCCTGTGCCGAAGCATCAAGGCCCCAGACGGTAAGCCGGTCCGACTTTTTGCGGCCCGGCCCTGTCGCGGCTCAGCTTTCCTCGTCGTCCGCGATGTCGCCGTCGATGAGGTCGGAGACGTCGTCCTCGTCCTCCTCGTCGGCCTCGAGGAAGGTGTCCTCCTCGTCCGTCGCGATGTCCTCGTCGATGTCCTCGACCACGGCCGCTTCCTTGGCGCCGCCCTCGGGGGCGTCAACCTCCTCAAGCGCGACGAGCTCGACCGGCGCCGCCTCGACCTCCTCCTCTTCCTCGGCGCGCACTGGCGCCTTGGACTGGGGCTCGAAGAAGCTGCGCGGATAGGCCTGGCCCGTATAGGGCGAGACCACGGGATCGCGGTTCAGGTCATAGAATTTGCGGCCCGTGACGGGGCAAAGGCGCTTCATGCCGAGTTCCGGTTTGGCCACGGTTCTCTTTTCCTGGGTTGTCGACGATTGTGAAAGTCGGCTGGCGTTAGTCCGTCGCCGGCGGTTCTGTCAATTCTTTTCGGCCGCCCGGCCCGCCGAGGTTGGCGCAGGCCAAAAGGCCATGGTAAGCGCCCGGTGCGTGGCCGCGACGTCCGCGCCTGCCTGATATGGTGCCGCCCGTGCCCGATGCCCAGATCCCCCCCGCCCCCTTGCAGGCCCAAGGTCCACAGGGAACGCATGGCGCCCCGACCCCGGCCGCCTCCTCGCGCGCGGAGCCGCTGTCGGGCCGCGTCCGCGTGCCGGGCGACAAGTCGATCTCTCACCGGGCGATGATCTTCGGCCTGCTCAGCGTCGGCGAGACGCGCGTCACCGGCCTCCTCGAAGGCGAGGACGTGCTGCGCACGGCGGCGGCGGCGCGGGCCCTCGGCGCCCATGTGGTGCGCGAGGGCGACGGCGTCTGGAGCGTGCGCGGCGTCGGCGTCGGCGGGCTCGCCCAGCCGGCCG
>JAIXZF010000480.1 GCA_027489835.1 Hyphomicrobiales bacterium | reverse complement strand
GATCGAGGCGGCGAGCGAGGCCTCGACCTGCTCGCGCTGGCCGAGCCAGAGCCCGAGATCCGCCCTGCGGGTCTGGAGCGCGACGCGGGCTGCCTGGCCGGGTCCGGCCGCCCAGGAGGCTTCGCCCTCCAGCCGTCCGCCGCCGGCAAGCTCGAGGGCGAGGCCCGTCAGCGTCAGGCCGCCAGCAGCGGCCTGGAGGCGGCCCGCCGCGGTCAGCGCCGGCTGCGGCTCGCCGGGTTTCAGCACCGCAAGCGAGAGCTGGCCGTCCGGCCTCAGAACGAAGCCGCCCTCCCGCTTCTCGACGCCCGTCCAGCCGTCGAAATCGGCGCGCGTTGCGCCATCCGTCGTGCCGAGCTTGACGCGAAGGCGTCCGCCGGCGTCGCGGTCGCCGGTGGTGAGGCGGATGGAGCGGCCCGCGATCTCGCCGTCGATGCGGGCGGCTCCGCCCAGCGGCGGCAACGAGGCGTCGAGACTGAAGGGCAGCGAGGCGAGGCGTTCGCCGCGCTCGTCCAAGGCGGTGACCTGGCCGCGCGTGACGGTGAACTGGCCTATGGCTGCGGGCATCAGCCCTGGCGCCGTGAAGGTGGCGGGCGGCAAGATAGCGCCGTTGCGGGTGGCGAGCGTGATCTCCGCGCGATCGAGCAGGATGCTGCCGAGGTAAAGCTCCCCGCGCAGCAGGGGGGCGAGCTCCAGCTCTGCACGCAGCACGCCGGCGGTCAGGCGGGTGGAGAGCGGGTCGGCATCGCCGATGCGCAGACCGTTGATCTTGAGCCGCGGCGTGGGCAGGAGCCGGACATGGATGGGTCCGGTGGTGACGAGGTCGACGCCGGCCACGCGCCGCAGCTGCTGCTCGACGAGTGCGCGCTGCTGGCTCCAATCGACGAAGGCAGGCCCGACCAGCGCCGTGAGCAGCGCCAGCAGGAGCAGACCTGCCAGGAATGTCAGTCCATCGCGCACAAGCTGTATTTGCGTGCTTCAGCCGCGCGCCACAAGTGGGACGCCCTCGGCTGGCCTCACAATGTGACGATCTTGCCCGGATTCATGAGGTTGCGCGGATCGAGCGCCTGCTTCAGCGATCGCATCATCTGCAGCGCTTCGGGGCCATGCTCGCGCTCGAGGTATTTCATCTTGCCCTGGCCCACGCCGTGCTCGCCCGTGCAGGTGCCCTCCATGTCGAGCGCGCGCGCCACCAGCCGCTCGATGAAGGTCTTGGCAGCCTTGATCTCGGCCTCGTCGTCCATGTCGACCAGCGGCAGGACATGGAAATTGCCGTCGCCCACATGCCCCACGATCGGCGCGACGAGCCCGCTCTCGGCGATGTCGGCCTGGGTCGCCTCGATGCATTCCGAGAGGCGCGAGACGGGCACGCAGACATCGGTGGAGACGCCCTTCGAGCCCGGGCGCAGCGCCATCGAGGCCCAGTAGGCGTCATGCCGGGCCTGCCAGAGCCGGCTGCGGTCCTCGGCGCGCGTCGCCCAGTCGAACGGGCCGCCGGCGAACTCGGCGGCGATCTCGCCGAAGCGCTCGGCCTGTTCCTTGACCCCAGCCTCGGTGCCGTGGAACTCGACGAAGAGCATCGGCGTCTCGGGCAGCGAGAGCTTCGAGTAGATGTTGCAGGCCCGAACCTGCAGCGCGTCCAGGAGCTCGATGCGCGCCACCGGGATTCCGCTCTGGATGGTGGCGATGGTGGCGTCGCAGGCCGCCTTGACCGTGGGAAACGGGCAGATGCCGGCGGAGATCGCTTCGGGAATGCCCTGCAGCTTGAGCGTGATCTCGGCGATGAGCCCGAGCGTGCCTTCCGAACCGACATAAAGCCGCGTGAGGTCGTAGCCCGCGGAGGATTTCTTGGCGCGGCGTGACGTGGTCAAGAGCTCGCCGGTCGGGGTGACGATCTTCAGCGCCAGCACATTGTCCTTCATCGTGCCGTAGCGGACCGCGTTGGTGCCCGAGGCGCGCGTCGCCGTCATGCCGCCGAGCGAGGCGTCGGCGCCGGGGTCGATCGGGAAGAACAGCCCCACATCGCGCAGATGCTCGTTCAGCGCCTTGCGGGTGACGCCGGGCTCGATCACGCAATCGAGATCCTCGGCGTGAACCGCGATGATGCGCTTCATCAGCGAGGTGTCGACCGAGACGCCGCCGAACGGCGCGTTGACATGGCCCTCGAAAGAGGTGCCGGTGCCGAAGGGCACGACCGGCACGTCATGAGCCGCGCAGAGCCTGACGATGGCCTGCATGTCCGCCACGCTTTCGGGGAAGGCGACCATGTCGGGCGCCTGATTGTCGATCCAGGTCAGCGTGTTGGCATGCTGCTGGCGCACGGCGAGGCTGGTGACGAGGCGGTTGCCGAGCATGGCCGCAAGGCCGGTGCGGACGGCCTCGAGCGCGCCATCGGATGGCCGCGACCTCGCTGGCCTGACGTCGATCTGCATGTTTCCACCCAATTATTGTGTGACTCAGGTGATCGGGCACCGTTGCCAAACCGTAAACGGATTCCGCATGGCCCGCCAAGCCGTAAGCGCAACTACGGATTGCGCGCGGGTGTCCGGTTCTAACTAATGGCCAGACCGCCGCTGGCCGCTGCGAGAGAGGCGAGTATGGCACCAGACTGGTCCAAGGCCCCCGCGCTCTTCTTCGCGCCCTATGTCTCCTCGCCGATGCGGGTCGAGCCGCAATGGATCGACTATAACGGCCATCTCAACATGGCGTTCTACAACGTGCTGTTCGACAGGGCCGTGGACGAGCTGTTCACACTGGTGGGCCTCGGGCCCGACTATGCCCGCGAGCAGAACGCATCCTTCTTCGTCGCGGAGGCGCATGTGCGCTACCTGCGCGAGCTGATGTCGGGTGATCCGGTTCGCGTCACGGTGCAGCTGATCGATTTCGACGACAAGCGCATGCACTACTTCATGGAGCTGCGCCACGCCGAGGAGGGTTGGCTTTCCGCCACCACCGAGAACATGTCGCTCCATGTCGACCTCGGGACCAAGAAGGTCGCGAACTTCCCATCGGACATCATCGCCAACCTTGCCCTGCTCAAAGCCGCCCATGCGCGGCTTTCACGGCCGGAGGCCCTGGGCCGCGTCATGAGCATCGCACGGCGCAACGAGCCGCAGCCTCAGCTCGCCCAGGGCACGACGCGCCACTGATTTCGGCCGCCGAAGCCTTGCCTCCACATGCCGCGTAGGCCACGCGCCGGCCAGTCGTGGCTGCGGAGTGGCAACCCCGCAATGTCACGCCAGCTTACGGGTCAGCATCTTGATCTCGTCGCGGAAACGGAAGTGCAACGCCGACCATGTGGCGTCGATCGCGATTTGCGCGACCGGCAGCAGGCCATGCGCCGACAATGGCTCCCAGCCGCTGTCCCGCGTGATGTCAGTGGCGATCGCGCCGGTCTTCTTGGGATAGCACAGCCAGAGCAGCCGGCCGCGACTGTAGAAGGGCAGGGTGCGGTCGACCGCCGGCTGCACCTCGCTCCTCGCGCGCACGAACGGAATGACGAGATCGGGCTTCAAACCCGCGTTGGGGCTTTCGGGCAAAGGCAGGAGCGCAGCAAGGTCGGCAGGCCTGTTGTGCACGAAGCCCGTCATACCCAGCTTCATGCCAAGCTTGCTCTGAACGCTGGTGATCATGATCGTCGTTTCCGATCCGTTCGCCTATAGTCCGCCGTCGAGAATCAGGAAGCGCCCCGCCCGTGTCAACGCCGCCCCAGGACGATGCCCCCTTTTCCGCCGGCCCCGCGCCCGGCGGCCTGGCGGCGCGCGCGCGGGCGGCGGTGACGCAGAATGCCGTCTACCTGCAGGGGCTGAACCCCGAGCAGCGCGAGGCGGTGGAGACGACGGACGGCCCCCTGCTGGTGCTGGCGGGCGCCGGCACGGGCAAGACCCGCGTGCTGACCACGCGCATCGCCCACCTCATCGCCACGGGGAAGGCCTTTCCCTCGCAGATCCTGTCGGTGACCTTCACCAACAAGGCGGCGCGCGAGATGAAGGAGCGCGTGACGCGGCTGGTCGGCGACGTGGCCGAGGGCATGCCCTGGCTCGGAACCTTCCACTCGATCTCGGCCAAGATCCTGCGCCGCCATGCCGAGCTGGTGGGGCTCAAGAGCGACTTCACCATCCTCGACATGGACGACCAGATTCGGCTGCTCAAGCAGGTGATCCAGGCGGCCGACATCGACGAGAAGCGCTGGCCGGCCCGGATGCTCGCCGGCTTCATCGATGGCTGGAAGAACCGGGGGCTGACGCCAGAGGCGGTGCCGGCCGGCGAGGCCGGGGCCTTCGCCAACGGGCAGGGCGGCAAGCTCTACCTCGCCTATCAGGCGCGGCTGAAGACGCTCAATGCCTGCGATTTCGGTGATCTTCTGGTCCATTGCCTGACGCTGTGGCGCGGCAACGAGGATGTGCTGAAGCAGTATCAGGACCGCTTCCGCTACATGCTGGTGGACGAATACCAGGACACCAACGTCGCGCAGTATCTCTGGCTGAGGCTGCTGGCGCAAGGCCGGCGCAACATCGCCTGCGTGGGCGACGACGACCAGTCGATCTATGGCTGGCGTGGCGCGGAGGTCGACAACATCCTGCGTTTCGAGCACGATTTTCCCGGAGCGAAGATCGTCCGGCTCGAGCGCAACTACCGCTCCACCGGCCACATCCTCAAGGCGGCCTCACATCTGATCGCGAAGAACGAGGGCCGGCTCGGCAAGACGCTGCGCACCGACGACGTCGCGGGCGAGAAGGTCGCCATCGTCGGCGCCTGGGACAGCCAGGAGGAAGCCCGGCTGGTCGGCGAGGACATCGAGCTGTTCCAGTCGCGCGGGGCGGCGCTCTCGGAAATGGCGGTGCTGGTGCGGACCTCCGCGCAGATGCGCGAGATCGAGGAACGCTTCATCGCGATGGGCCTGCCCTACCGTGTGATCGGCGGCCCGCGCTTCTACGAGCGCGCCGAGATCCGCGACGCGATGGCCTATCTGCGCTGCGTGCACTCGCAGACAGACGACCTCGCCTTCGAGCGCATCGTCAACGTGCCCAAGCGCGGGCTGGGCGACGCCACCTTGCAGCAGCTGCACATGCAGGCGCGGGCGACCGGCTCCTCGCTGCTCATCGCCTCGCGCATGCTGGTCGAGACCGAGGAGCTGAAGCCCAAGGTGCGCTCGGCGCTGCGCGAACTCACCGACGGCTTTGCGCGCTGGTCGGCCCGCCTCGAGCACGCCACCGCCGCCGAGGTGGCGGAGATGGTTCTGGAGGAAAGCGGCTACACCGACATGTGGCAGAAGGACCGCTCGGCCGATGCCGCGGGCCGGCTGGAGAACCTCAAGGAACTGGTGCGCTCTCTCGACGAGTTTCCCGACCTGGCCGGCTTCCTCGAGCATGTCTCGCTGGTGATGGACACCGTCTCGGATGATTCCGCCGAGCGGGTCAGCCTGATGACGCTGCATGCCGCCAAGGGGCTGGAATTCGACATGGTCTTCTTGCCGGGTTGGGAGGAAGGGCTGTTTCCCTCGCAGCGCTCTCTCGACGAAAGCGGCAGGGCGGGTCTGGAGGAGGAACGGCGCCTCGCCCATGTCGGAATCACGCGGGCGCGGCGGCACGCCAAGATCATGTTCGCCTCGAACCGGCGCATTCACGGGCTCTGGCAATCCTCGATGCCGAGCCGCTTCATCGACGAATTGCCCGAGAGCGCGGTCGAGCTCGTGCAGGTCTCGTCCTCCTTCGGCCACAACAGCTACGGCGCCTCGCGCTTCGACAGGCAGCCCAGCTTCGCCTCGAGCTATTCGACGCCGGGCTGGCAGCGCGCGCAGGCGGCGCGGGACAAGGCCGGATCGGGCGAGGACTGGCGCCCCGGCCGCTTCGGGCAGGATGGCTTCGGGCCCGGCCAGTCCGGCATGGGCGACGGGACGAGGGGCTTCGGCCAGCGCGGCCAGGCCCAGCGGGGGCCCAAGCTGATCGAGGGCGAGCTGATCGCGCGGTCGACCGGCGCAGCCTCCAACTTCGAGGTCGGCGCACGCGTCTTCCACGTCAAGTTCGGACCCGGCGAGATCGCGGCGATCGACGGCAACAAGCTGACAGTCGATTTCGACAAGGCCGGCCGCAAGATGGTGCTGGACAGCTTCGTGCAGGCGGGGTGAGCGCAAACCGCTCGCGCCGCATGAACCTTTTCGGCTCGCGCGGCGACCCATGATCGTGGGGGCGGATGGTCCGCGCCCGACCGATCAGGAAAGCCGCCATGTCGCTCCGCGCCAACCGACTTCTTCTCGCCGCCGCCACCCTCGGGCTTGGCCTCGCGGGCTCCGCGCTCGTCCATTCGAGCGCCGATGCTTCGCCGCTGAACGGCGG
>JAIXZF010000039.1 GCA_027489835.1 Hyphomicrobiales bacterium | reverse complement strand
GCGTCGAGTTCCTCGGCCACCAGCGTGGCGATGCCGTCATAGATGCCCTGGCCCATGTCCATGTGGGCGGCGAGCACGGTGACGGTGCTGTCGGGCGCGATGCGGACATAGGCCTCGAATGGCTTGACGCCCTTGGTCGCTGCGGCGCGCAGCGGCCCGAAGCCGATGGCGAGGCCGCCCGAGACGGCGGCCGATCCGACCAGGAAGGCGCGGCGCGAGGGTTTGGCGGCGGCGATGCGGTTCATCATCTTGGCGAGCATGATCCCGTCTCCCCTCAGGCCAGAGCGCGCGCGGCGTCGTGGATGGCAGCCCGGATGCGGGCATAGGAGGCGCAGCGGCAGATGTTGCCGGAAAGGGCCGCGTCGATGTCGGCGTCGCTCGGCTTGCGGTTGGCCTCGAGCAGCGCGATCGCGGCCATCACCTGGCCCGACTGGCAGTAACCGCACTGCGGCACGTCGAGCGCGGTCCAGGCAGCCTGGACGGCCGATGCGACGCGGCCGGATGCTGCCTCGATGGTGGTGATCTTCTGGCCGGCGACGGCCGAGATCGGCAGCGAGCACGAACGCGTCGGCTGGCCGTCGACATGCACCGTGCAGGCGCCGCACTGGGCCATGCCGCAGCCAAACTTGGTGCCCGTGAGGCCGATATGGTCGCGGATCGCCCACAGCAGCGGCATGTCGGGGTCGAGGTCGAGCCGGTGGACGGCCCCGTTGACGTTCAGTTCGATCATGGATTGGCTCTCCCTCGCCTTGGCCCCGCGCGCCATGTGCGTGCCGGGCCCGCCTCGCATCCCCAAGGGTTAAGGCCGTGCGGTATACGGCCGCAAGGCCGCCTCCTATTCATCACAACAATGTGCGTTTCGTGCGACAGCCGGAGACGCCGCGTTCAGCTTCGCGGCCGCGCCGCGCGGTAGTCGGCTGGCATCGTGAACTTGCCGCTCCAGAGCCCGGCCTGGGCCCGGCGCGCCTGGTTCTCGGCTGAGCGGTAGCCGCCGAAGTCGACCGCGATGCCCTCCCGGACGATCGCGTCGTTGAGGTCCTCGTCGCCCCGCATGCAGACGCCCAGCAGCCTGCCATAGCGGTCGCGTCCTTCGATCCGGCAGATCACGGCCCCGCGCGACAGGCGCGTCCTCAGCCAGCCCTTGGCCACGACGCCGCAGGCATAGTCGCGGCCGACGCGGTTCTGGCAATACTGCGTGATCTCGGGCGCATCGACGCCCTTCAGCCGCACCTCGCTGCCGGCCACGATCAGGCTGTCGCCGTCGATCGCCTCGCCGAAGCCGGCCACCTCGCCCGGGGTCGTGGCCCAGCGCTCGACCTGCCGCGCGCCGAGCACGAGCAGCAGCAGCGCCGCCCCGCCGGCGAGCCATTCGATGGGCCCCGCCCGGCGGCCCGGCTGGCCGGTTCGGAACAATCCGCTTCGTCTCATCAGCACGACGTTAACGATTCCTGTGCACTCTGGCACCGCTTCTCCCGAGTTCAGCGTAACCACGGCCGCATGTCATCATCCGCGTCACATGAGCCAACGCACGCCGTGGCCGCTCCTGGCGTTCGGGCGCGGCTGAACGACGAGGATCGGCTCGGCCAGCGCCGCCAGTTCGGCCGCAACCTGCAGAGCATCCGCGAAAGGCTGACCTCGTCGAGCGGGCTCGAGCGCTCCTTCGAGGCTGAACTGTTGCGCCAGTTCGCGCAGAAGGCGACGGGTCCCATGGCCGGCCTTCTGGCCTTCCTGACGGTTCTGATCAGCCTCGTCTCGACATTCTGGATTCCGCCGCCGCTCGTCAGCATCTGGGCCGGCTGCGCGCTGCTCGCCTCGGTCGGCCAGTTCGTCTACGGCAAGCGCGTGCTGCGCAGCGGCGATCCCGACGTCGCCAGCGGCCGGCGCTGCTTCCTCGTGCTCACCGCCTTCCAGGCGATGGCCTGGGCGGGCCTCGTGCTGATGTTCCTCGGCGCCAGCGAGCCCTCGGCCAAGGTGTTCGTCGTCGCGGCCTTGCTGTTCTACGGCACCGTGCTCGTGATGAGCTCCTACACCATCCCGGTCGCGGTCTATGCCGGCGTGGTGCCCATCGCCGCCGCCGTCGCGACGGTGCTCTATTTCGACCGCGACATGGGCACGCTGACGATCGCGGGCCTGGCGCTCGTCGCGCAGCTTTATTTCCTCTTCCTCGGCAACCGGCTCTATTCGCAGGCCGTCGCGACGCTCGAGTTCCGGGCCGAGAAGGACATCCTGATCGCCGAGCTCGAGACCGCGACGATCAATTCGGAGGATGCGCGCCGCAAGGCCGAGGACGCCAACCTCGCGAAGTCGAAGTTCCTCGCCACCATGAGCCACGAGCTGCGCACGCCGCTCAACGCCATCCTCGGCTTTTCCGAGGTGATGAAGAACGAGGTGTTCGGCCCCCATGCCTCGCCATCCTACCGCGAGTATTCGGACGACATCCATTCCAGCGGCCAGCACCTCCTCAACCTCATCAACGAGATCCTCGACCTCTCGCGCATCGAGGCGGGGCGCTATGAGCTCAAGGAAGAGACGGTCAACCTCGCCCATGTCGCGGATGAGTGCCTGCACATGCTGAGCCTCAGGGCCCGCGGCAAGAGCCAGACCATCCGGCAGGCTGTGGAGCCCGACCTTCCGAAGATCTGGGCCGACGAGCGCGCCATCCGCCAGATCATCCTCAACCTGCTGTCCAACGCCGTGAAGTTCACGCCGCAGGGCGGGGACATCGCGCTCAAGGTCGGCTGGACCGCCAATGGCGGGCAGTATGTCTCGGTGACGGATAACGGCCCCGGCATTCCCGAGAACGAACTCGCCACCGTCCTGTCATCCTTCGGGCGCGGCTCGCAGGCGATCAAGACGGCTGAGGAGGGCTCCGGCCTTGGCCTGCCCATCGTCAAGGGCCTCGTCGACCTGCATGGCGGCAGCTTCTCGCTGAAGTCGAAGATCAGGGTCGGCACGGAGGTGATGTTCACCATTCCCGCCCAGCGCGTGATGGACGCGCTGCCCGCGATCCCCACGCCGACGCGCCGCGTGGCCTGATTCGCGGGCCAGATTGACAATACAGGCCGGTTAGCTTACGTTTGAGCATCGATATTGAGGCCGAACGATCTGGTCTTGCCTGCCGCTTTCCATCGAAGTTGGTGCGCCAAACTGACATCCGTCTCACCGAAACATCGAGACAAACTGGTTCCGCGACAGGGTTCGGAACCGCCACCAACGCTCCCACACGAAAGCATCAGACAATGGCTACCGGCACCGTGAAATGGTTCAACGCCACCAAGGGCTACGGCTTCATCCAGCCCGATGACGGCTCCCGCGACGTGTTCGTCCACATCAGCGCCGTCGAGCGCGCCGGCCTCGCCCAGCTCAAGGACGGCCAGAAGATCTC
>JAIXZF010000325.1 GCA_027489835.1 Hyphomicrobiales bacterium | reverse complement strand
TTCGCGCTGGTCTACACCCCCGCCCCCGGCAAGGAGCACAAGTTCCTGACCTTCGAGGGTCCGAGGGGCCGCAAGCGCACGAACGAACCTTCCATCCTGCTCAACGCGACCTGGGATGTGAGGGCGAGGACGGTGCAGGGCGTGTCGCTCGGCCGCGCATCGGGCGATTGCGGCGTCCTCGAACGCTATCGCGTCACGGCCGAGGGCGGCTTTCGGCTGGTCGAGTACCGCGAGAAGGTCGAATGCGACGGCAAGGAGATGGATCCCGAGCAGTTCCCGCTCGTGTTTCGGGCCCGGTGACATCCGGCGCGCGGCGAGAGCGCGGCGCCGCGGACCGCCATCGCGACGACGCACCGCTTTCGCGGCGGCCGCATTTCCACTAGATCGCGGAGGCGCGGCCGGCGGCCGCCTCATGGATTGGAGCGGATCATGCTCAGGCTGGGTGTCAACATCGATCACGTCGCCACCGTGCGCAACGCGCGCGGCGGCCGGCTGCCCGATCCCGTGCGGGCGGCCCATTTGGCGGTGGCCGCCGGCGCCGACGGCATCACCGCGCATTTGCGCGAGGACCGGCGGCACATCCGCGACGAGGACATGGCGCGTCTGGCGCGCGAGCTCACCGTGCCGCTGAACTTCGAGATGGGGGCGACCGAGGAGATGATCGCGCTCGCGGAGCGACTGAAGCCGCACGCCGCCTGCCTCGTGCCCGAGAAGCGCGAGGAGCGCACCACGGAAGGCGGCCTCGACGTTGTCGGCCAGCACAACCAGCTTGTCCCGGCTGTCGCGCGGCTAGCAGCGGCGGGCTGCCGCGTCTCCCTGTTCATCGAGCCCGACGAGGCGCCGATCGCCATGTCGGCCAAGCTCGGCGCGGCCGTGGTCGAGCTGCACACCGGCTCCTGGTGCCATGCCGTGGCCGATGGCCATGGCGAGAAGGCCGAGGCCGAACTGGCGCGGCTGAGGCGCGGGGCGCAGATCGCGGCCGATCATGGCCTCGAAGTCCATGCCGGCCACGGCCTCGACTACGACACCGCCCGCACGCTGGCTTCCACGACGGCCTTCGTCGAGTTCAACATCGGCCATTTTCTCATGGGCGAAGCCATGTTCGTCGGGCTCGAGGCGGCGATCCGCCGGATGCGCGCCGCGATGGACGAGGGCAGGGCGGGCCGGGCGTGATCCTCGGCATCGGCTCGGACCTCATCGACATCCGGCGCATCGAGCGCTCGCTGGAGCGTTTCGGCGAGCGCTTCACCGGCCGCGTCTTCACCGATGTTGAGCGTGCGCGCTCGGAGCGCAAGACGATGCGGGCAGCGTCGTACGCCAAGCGCTTCGCCGCCAAGGAGGCCTGCTCGAAAGCGCTGGGCACCGGGCTGCGGGCGGGCGTCTTCTGGCGCGACATGGAGGTGGTGAACCTGCGCTCGGGCCAGCCGACCATGCGCCTGACGGGCGGCGCCGCGGCGCGTCTCAGGTCGATGACGCCCGAGGGCATGGACGCCGTGATCCACCTGTCGATGACGGACGAGCCCCCTCTGGCGCAGGCCTTCGTCGTCATCGAGGCCAGGCCCCGCGCATGAGGCGCAGCCCTGCTTGAGCTCGGCCTTTGGATGCGCACTTTTCCGTGCTTGCGCGGCGCATGAAACAAACGCTAACTTTGGCCGTTGAAATCCCGCCAAGCCGAAGTTCTGACGCGTCGAGGGCAGCGTGACCCGTCCCATTCGGGAAGCACCGCAGTTCTACCTGACCGCTCCCTCGCCATGCCCGTATCTGCCGGGCCGCGAGGAACGGAAGGTTTTCACCCATCTCGTGGGAAACCGCGCGCGCGAACTCAATGATCTGCTCACCCATGGCGGCTTCCGGCGCTCGCAGACCATCGCCTATCGGCCGGCCTGCGAGACCTGCCGTGCCTGCATTTCGGTGCGGGTGCTGGTGGACGAGTTCGCTCCCGGCCGCACGCAGCGCCGGACGCTGGCGCTCAACGATGACCTGATCGGCTCCACCGGCCCCAACAAGCCGAGCTCCGAGCAGTATTCGCTCTTCCGGCGCTACCTCGACCACCGCCATCCCGAAGGCGGCATGGCGGAGATGACGGTGCTCGACTACGCGATGATGGTCGAGGACAGCCATGTCGAGACCAACGTCATCGAGTACCGCCGGCGAGGACCCGACAGCTTCGCCACCGGCCGGGGGCAAGGCGACCTCATCGCGCTCGCCCTGACCGACCGCATGGCCGACGGGCTGTCCATGGTCTATTCGTTCTACGATCCTGCGCTGTCCGACCGTTCGCTCGGCACCTTCATGATCCTCGACCACATCGCCCGCGCCCGGAAGCTGGGCCTGCCCTATCTCTATCTCGGCTATTGGGTGCAGGGCTCGTCCAAGATGGACTACAAGGCGCGCTTCCTGCCGCAGGAGCGCCTGATGGGCCGCGGCTGGGAACGCTCGGACGACTGAGCGTCAGCGGAGCTTGCGCGGGCCCGGGTTCAATCCCTCGCGTTTCGCGCCCGTGTCGCCGCTGCCTTATTCGCGGAAGCCGAGCGATCCGCGGCCGATCGGGAGGCGGAGGTAGCGCCGCCCTTTTCCCCGCCGACATGCGAAGCGGGATGGCCGGTATCCTTGCCCCGCCCGGAGCCGCTCTTCTTGCCGCCGCCATCATCCTTGTTGACGGTCGCCCAGGCGCGGCGCTCGGCCTCGCCCTCGGAAAGGCCACGCTTCTCGTAGCTCTCCTCGATGTGCTCGGCCTTGCGCACCTGCTTGTCGGTGTAGGCCGATTTGTCGCCGCGGGGCATCGCGTCCTCCCGTTCCCGTTGGTCTGACCCCGCAACGACGCGGTGCCGGCAAGGTTCCAGCCAACCCGATCCGGCCAGGGCCGCAGCGGCAGATCGCGGAACCGCACGCGGTTGCGGATCGTTTGCCTGCCAACCCCGAGCTCCGGAGATTGGCATGGCCACGAACCCCAACGCGCCGCCCGAGGCGATTCCGCGCCATCGGCAGACGGAGGATTCGCCTCCACCTTTCGTTCCCGACCGCACGCTGACCGACCGCGAGGCCTTGCCACGCGACATCGCAGACGACGATGTGCGCCACCGGCCATCCGAGACGCCGGACCACAAGATGACGGTGACCGTGCCCGGCCCGGATGCGGATCCCGCCCGACCGAAGCAGAAGCCGGGAGACGCGGCATGAGCCACGACACCGACACCATGCGCGAGCGCCAGCGCTCGATTCAGGACGAAGTCGCCGAGGCCGAGTCACGGCAGGGCCAGCAATCGGCGCAGAAGGCCATGCAGGCTGGCGCGCGGCTCTATCCTGAGCCGCCCTTTCCCGCACAGCATCAGGCCAAACCCGGCGTCGAGGCCGAGCTAGACCCCCAGCCGATGTATGACGCGCCCTTCTACAAGGGCTCGGGCAAACTCGAGGGCAAGGCCGCCATCATCACCGGCGGCGATTCGGGCATCGGCCGCTCGGTCGCCGTGCTGTTCGCGCGGGAGGGAGCGGACGTCGCCATCTGCCATCTCGGCGAGGATGAGGACGCCGCCGTGGTGAAGCAGGCGGTGGAAGCGGAAGGGCGCCGCTGCATCGCGATCTCCGGGGACGTGACCGATGCCGCCTTCTGCCGCTCGGCCGTCCAGCAAGCGGTGGAGGCCTTCGGCAAGCTCGACATTCTCGTCAACAACGCCGCTTTCCAGGTTCACACGAAGCAGATCGACGATCTCTCGGACGAGCACTTCGACCTGACCCTTCGCACCAACCTTTACGGCTATTTCTACATGGCCAAGGCCGCCGTGCCGCATCTCGGCGAGGGCGGCGCCATCGTCAACACCGGTTCGGTGACGGGGCTTCTGGGCTCGAAGTCGCTGCTCGACTATTCCATGACCAAGGGCGGCATCCACGCCTTCACCCGATCGCTCGCCATGCAGCTCGTCGAGCGCGGCATCCGCGTCAACGCGGTGGCGCCCGGTCCCGTCTGGACCCCGCTCAACCCGTCCGACAAGAACGCCGAGGATGTGGCGCAGTTCGGCGCGAAATCGCAGATGAAGCGTCCCGCGCAGCCCGAGGAAATCGCCCCGGCCTATGTGTTCCTGGCGTCGGGCCAATGCTCGAGCTTCATCACCGGGGAGATCCTGCCGATCATCGGCGGCTATTCCGGCGGCTGAACCCCACTCGCCTTGGCCGCCTGCTTGGCCTATGATGGACCCATGACGCAGCCATCGTTCCGCATGGGCCTGATGGGCGCGGGCCTCGCCCTCGCGCTTGGCGCATCGCCCGCCTCCGCCATTCAGGAGGTCGTCCTCGGCCCGCGCGCGCCATCCTTCGCGGCGGCGGCCAGCGCCGGCCTGGGCTGGGGCGCGCTGCCGATGCCGGCGCCGCTGTCCTATTCCGAAGCCGCCGCTCCGCAGCGCGATCCGCGCCTGTGGGCGTTCTCCGGCGGCACGACCGAGCGGGTCGGCTCCTTCCTGTTCAACACCAGTTCCGGCCCGAGCTGGTCGATGGCGGGCCCGATCGGCTTCGCCACGCCATTGTCCGGCGCGCTCCGCAACTTCGGCGATTTCGGCTGGACCGCGCGCTCGACCACGGGCGTGATGGCGACCGAGAACCTGATGTTCTACACCTCGGTCGGCCAGACCACATACCGCACGACCTCGTCCATCGTGCCGCTCCCGCCGGGCCTGAGCCTGCTGGAACGCCCCGCCACCGAGATGGACGTCCGCGCCGGCTTCAAGATGGAGCTGATGCCGGGCCTCACCTTCGGCGCCGAAGCGGCGTTCAGGCCCGCGACGCGCTGAGCGATCGCGGTTCTCGTCATTGCGAGCGGAACGAGGCAACCCAGCCTAGCCGCATCCCGCTTCGTTCGGCGAAGGCGAGCTGCGGCCCCGGAGGCAGCCCCCCACCAGCCTCACCCCACGAACCGGTTGTTCTTCGGGAAGCCCTTGGGCGGCAGCCTGCCGGCCTCGGCGCGCTGGCCCAGCCAGTCGTCCAGCTCGGGCTTCGTCACCGTATAGGTGCGCCCGTCGCTGGAGAGCCAGGTGAGCCCCTCGGCGATCGTGAAGGACTTGGCGTCGGCGATGCCGCCATCCTTGTATTTCTGCAGGCGCACGCCCTTGCCGCGGCCCATTTCGGGCACCTGGTTCAGCGGGAAGCAGAGCAGCTTGCGGTTCTCGCCCATCACGGCGAGGTGGTCGCCCGTCACCGGCACGGCGAAGGCGCATTTGCCGCCCTCGTCGAGGTTCAGCACCTGCTTGCCCTTGCGGGTGTTGGCGATGATGTCGTCGGCCGGAGCGATGAAGCCGCGCCCGTCCTGCGCCGCGAAGAGCAGCTTCACCCCCGCCTTGTAAGGGAAGGCGGCGATGAAGTCGGCGCTTTCCTCGAGGTCGATGGAGAGCCGGATCGGGTCGCCGAAGCCGCGTCCGCCGGGCAGCTTCGATGCTTCCAGCGTGAACACCTTGCCATTGTCGCAGATGACGAGGATGCGCGCCGTCGTCTCGGTGAAGAACGAGAACTTGAGCGCGTCGTCGCCCTTCCAGGCCAGCGACGACAGATCCTGCACATGGCCCTTCAGCGCGCGGATCCAGCCCTTTTTCGACACCACCACGGTGATCGGCTCGCGCTCGACCATCGCCTCGTTGAGGTCGATGTCAGCGGTTTCCGGCGGGTCGGCGAAGCTGGTGCGGCGCTTGCCCAGCGGCGTCTCGGGGCCGAAGGCCTTCCTGACCTGCCGGATGTCCCAGGAAACGGTCTTCCACTGCTTGTCCTCGGAGCCGAGCAGGGATTCGATCTGGGCCTTCTCCTCGGTCAGCCCGTCGAGCTCGCGCTTGAGCTCCATCTCCTCGAGCTTGCGCAGGGAGCGCAGCCGCGTGTCGAGGATGGCGTTGGCCTGCACCTCGGTGAGTTCGAACACCCGCATCAGCTCGGCCTTCGGCTCGTCCTCCTCGCGGATGATCCTGATGACGCGGTCGAGGTCGAGATAGACGATCAGCAGCCCGCGCACGATCTCCAGCCGCCGCTCGATGGCCGCCAGGCGGAAACGCGAGCGGCGCAGCAGCACGTCGCGGCGATGGTCGATCCATTCGCGCAGCGCCTCGGCGAGGTTGAGCACGCGCGGCGCGATGCCGCCGGTCAGCACGTTGAGGTTCAGCGGAACGCGCGTCTCAAGCGCGGTCAGCCTGAACAGCGTCTCCATCATCAAGGCCGGGTCGACGTTGCGCGCCCGCGGCTCGAAGACGAGGCGGATGTCCTCGGCCGATTCGTCCCGCATGTCGGCCACCAGCGGCAGCTTGCGCTCCTGCAGCAGCTCCGCGATCTTCTCGATCATTGGGCCTTTCGAGACGAGATAGGGGATTTCCGTCACGACGACGACCCAGCCGCCGCGCCCCGTTTCTTCCTTCTCCCAGCGTGCCCGCGTGCGGAAGGCTCCGCGCCCAGTGCGGTAGGCCTCCGCGATCGAGGCGCGCGGCTCGACAATGATGCCGCCCGTCGGGAAGTCCGGCCCCGGCACGAACGTCATCAGCTGGTCAGGCGTCGCGCCGGGGTTCTGGATGAGGTAGAGCGCCGCGTCGCAGAGCTCCGCCGCATTGTGGGGCGGGATCGAGGTCGCCATGCCGACTGCGATGCCCTGTGCACCATTGGCGAGCAGGTTAGGGAAGGCCGCCGGCATGACCGACGGCTCTTCCGACTGGCCGTCGTAGTTTGGGCGGAAATCGACGGCGTCCTCATCGATGCCATCGATGATGAGCTGCGCCACTGCCGTCATCCGCGCCTCGGTGTAGCGGTAGGCGGCGGCGTTGTCGCCGTCGATGTTGCCGAAATTGCCCTGTCCGTCGACCAGCGGGTAGCGCTGCGCGAAGCCCTGCGCGAGGCGCACGAGCGCGTCGTAGATCGCCTGGTCGCCATGGGGATGGAACGAGCCCATCACGTCGCCGACGATCTTGGCGCATTTCTTGAAGCCGGACGTGGGATCGAGCCTGAGCAGCCGCATGCCATACAGGATGCGCCGGTGAACGGGCTTCAGCCCGTCGCGCGCGTCCGGCAGCGCCCTGTGCATGATGGTGGACAGCGCATACGCGAGGTAGCGCTCTTCCAGCGCGGACTTCAGGTCGACGCTTTCCACGTCCTCGGGCGAGGGCGGATCGACAGGCTTGCCCATGGGGATACTCCGGCGGCCGCGGCACGCGGCGCTGATTCGCGAGCCGCATCTTACACTCTCGCGGCAGGAGACGCGGATGCGGCGCGCGCCGCCACGCCGCGCTTGCATCAAGAGGCCGCTGGAAATTGTGCGAAACTGCGCTTCGCCACAATCTCGCCACAGGTTAAGGACCTTTAGGGATTGTGATCGTACTGCGCTGCGCCGGCCTCGTCGCTGGCTGGCGCCCTGTCCAGCAGGCGACGCTCACGCGCTGCCAGGATGCTCGAAAGGTTCGAATGACGGCGAAAACCCTCGGAAGGCTGGGCCTTGTCGCGTTGCCGCTGATGGTGGCGGGCGCTGCCCATGCGTTCGAGGCATCGACGCCGACCTCCATTTGGGATCGCTTCACCCTCGATCAGGGCGCGACCGCCGGCATCAGCCTCCGCGGTTTCAGGCTTCCGCAATTCGCGCCCACGCTGACACCTATGGTCGGCCTCAATTACGAGAACGCCCAGGCCGCCAGCGCGGTGCGCGGCGCCTGGCTCACCGCTGCCCGCGTCGGCTCCTTCTCCGCCGGCCCGCTCATCGCGATCGACCGGCAGTTGTCGCTTTCCAGCCGTCCGCTTGCCTCCGATCTCATCGATCAGCGCGCCGCGCGTTACGGTGCCTTCCTCGCCTATACCGATTCCGGCGTCGAGATCGGCCGGCTCGCGCTGACCACGGGCCGCCTCGGCGGGCTGGACCTCAAGGCAACGCGCTCCTTCAAGCTCAACGACAACGTCTCGCTCGACATCGGACCGACCATCTCGCTCGGCTCCTTCGAGCGCTTCGGCTATGAGCAGGCCTCGCGTTCGGTCTCGGTCGCGTCGGGCGGTGCGAGCCTCAATCCGGACCGCGCCCAGCTCGGCGCATTCGGCCTCGCCACGGCCATCGAGACCCGCATCAGCGACCGCACCGTGGCGCGGATGTTCGCCGATTACGCGCGCGTCGAGGCCCAGCGCGGCCAGCCCGGAATGGGCCAGATCCAGAACCGCGACCGAGTCGATCTCGGTTTCTCGCTGACGACCCGCATCGGCAACTGACGCCTCGGGAAGGCGGCACCGTCAGGACTTGGCGTCCTGGCCGGCATCGCGGGCCACGGCCGCTATGAAGGCGGCCCGCTCGTCCGGCGGCCCCAGCCCCCGCGGCTCGTAGATGTGCCGGCGCAGGAAATGCCCGGTCAGCGCGAAGCCTGCCGCCAGTTCGGTCGCTCCGATGCCGTCGAGCGCGTAGCCGTCGCGCACGAAGCGGGGCAAGGCCAGCAAACGATCTGCATAAGGCGCGCCCGCCTGCGCCGAGACGGCGCGGCCGCTCTTGGGCGACACGTGCACGAGTTCCTGCGTCGCGCCTGTCACGGCGCAGGCCGAAAGATCGAGCCCGAAGCCGAGCTCGCGCAGCATCTCGAGTTCGAAGCGGATGACGAGAGCGGCGGCCACCGCCGGCTCCTCGAGATGCTCCAGCACGACCCTCAGCGCGTCGTAAAGCCCCTCATGCGGGTCGCGCTCGGGCAAGAGCCTGATGAGCCCCGCCAGATGCGTGAGCCCGTAGAGCGAGGCCGCGCGCGCCATCAGCCTCCCGGCCCGCAGGTCGCGTCCTTCCACCGCGAAGAGGCCGAGATGCTCGTCGAGCCGGGCCCGCCAGGTCAGCGCCACCTCGTTGCCGGGCTGGAGCACGGCACGCAGCCGTGCCGAGCGTCCGCCGCGCACCAGGCCGAGATGGCGGCCATGGCCGCGCGTCATCGCCTCGAGGATCACCGAGCTCTCGCCATGGCGCTTGACGCCGAGGATGACGCCCTCATCCGACCATTCCATCGTGCCCTTGTGGAGCCAAGCCAGGCCTTCGGCAACCCGCCCGCCGCCTGCCGGCCATGGGCGCGGATCGGCCGCGCGCCGTCCTCTCGGCCGTTTTCATTGCCGTTGGGGGCGCGTTCGGCTAGACCGGCGCCTTGACCATCACTGGATCGACGAGGCGCGCGTGAGCGACGAGGCCAAGCCCCAGGGCAAGCAGAAGCAGGATGGCGGCTTCATGGAGACCGTGAAGGTCATCGTGCAGGCGCTGCTGATCGCGCTCGTGATCCGCACATTCCTGTTCCAGCCCTTCAACATTCCATCGGGATCGCTGATCCCGACGCTGCTGGTCGGCGACTATCTGTTCGTGTCGAAATACACCTATGGCTACTCGAAGCATTCGGCCCCGTTCAGCCCCAACCTGTTCCAGGGCAGGGTTTGGACGGCGGAGCCGCGGCGCGGCGAGATCGCGGTCTTCAAGCTGCCGAAGGACAACGCGACCGACTATATCAAGCGCGTCATCGGCCTGCCGGGCGACCGCATCCAGATGATCGACGGCCTGCTGCACATCAACAACACGCCCGTCACGCGCGAACGGATCGCCGATTTCGAGACGACCGACGCCTGGGGCCGCGTCCAGAAGGTGGCCCAGTACCGCGAGACGCTGCCTGGCGGCGTCTCCCACGCTATCATCGAGCGCGACGGCGACCGCGGCTACTGGGACAACACCCGCGTCTACACCGTGCCTGCGGGCCACTACTTCATGATGGGCGACAACCGCGACAACTCGACCGACAGCCGCGACGAGCAGTCGGTGGGGCCCGTCCCCTTCGAGAACTTCGTCGGCCGGGCCGAAATCATCTTCTTCTCGATGGAGGAGGGCGAGTCGGCCTGGCAATTCTGGCGCTGGCCCGTTTCCGTTCGCTGGAACCGCATGTTCCAGGCGATTCGGTGAGCGTGGCATGGCGCAGAAGGGCAAAGCCGATCTCGGCGAACTCGAAGAGAGGATCGGCCACGCCTTTCGGGACCGTCAATTCCTCGAGCGCGCCCTGACGCATATGAGCGCCGCGCCGGCCGAGGCCAAGCGCACCGGCAGCTACCAGCGGCTTGAATTCCTGGGCGACCGCGTGCTCGGCATGTGCGTCGCGGAGCTGCTCTTCAAGACCTATCCGAACGCGGAGGAGGGCGAGCTGTCCCGCCGCCTGGCCGATCTGGTCAGGAGGGACACCTGCGCCGATCTCGCCCTGTTATGGAATGTCGGACCCTTCCTTCGGCTCGGCGACGGCGAGGCCTCTTCCGGCGCGCGGCGCAACAAGGCGATCCTGGCCGATGCGTGCGAATCCATCGTCGGCGCGGTCTTCCTCGACGGCGGCTACAGGGCCGCGCTGACATTGATCGAGACGGCGCTGGGCGACCGGCTGCGCCACCCTGCGACCCCGCTGCGCGACGCCAAGACGGCGCTGCAGGAATGGGCGCAGGGCCAGGGGCTTCCCACGCCGCATTACATCGAGGTTGGCCGCTCGGGTCCCGACCATGCGCCCGTCTTCAAGGTTGCGGCGCAGGTCGCAGGGCTCGCGGACGGCGTCGGCGAAGGGCGCTCGAAGCGCCTTGCCGAGCAGGCGGCGGCCGAAAGCTTCCTGCGCCGCGAAAGCCTCTGGCGCGATGGAGAACTGGGCAGTGAGTGACGACACCACACCGGCGCACGGCGCCACGCGCTCCGGCTTTGTTGCCCTGATCGGCGCCCCGAACGCCGGCAAGTCGACCCTGCTGAACCAGCTTGTCGGGGCCAAGGTCTCGATCGTCTCGCGCAAGGTGCAGACCACACGCACCCAGGTCCGCGGCATCGCCATGTCCGGTGCCTCGCAGATCGTCTTCGTCGACACGCCCGGCATCTTCCGGCCCAAGCGGCGGCTCGATCGGGCCATGGTGACGTCCGCCTGGGGCGGGGCCACCGACGCTGATCTGGTGGGCGTGCTGATCGACGTTTCGAAGGCAAGCGACGAGGAGACCACCGAGCTGCTGGCGCGGCTGGGCGAGATCAGGCAGCCGAAATTCCTCGTCCTCAACAAGGTCGACACGCTCAAGGACAAGGGGGCGCTGCTCTACATCTCCTCTGCGCTCAACACCAAGGCCACCTTCGAGACCACGTTCATGATCTCCGCGCTGACGGGCTCCGGCGTGAAGGGCATGCTCGAATGGCTGGCCGGCCGCGTGCAGCCCGGACCCTGGCTCTACCCGGAGGACCAGATTTCCGACGCGCCGCTGCGCTTCCTCGCGGCCGAGATCACGCGCGAGAAGCTCTACGAGCGGCTTCACGACGAGCTACCCTATCGCTCCACGGTCGAGACCGACAGCTGGCAGCAGAAGCCCGACGGCTCCGTCCGCATCGAGCAGACGATCTTCGTCGAGCGCGAGAGCCAGCGGAAGATCGTGCTCGGCAAGGGCGGCGCCACCATCAAGGCCATCGGCCAGTCGGCCCGCAAGGACATCGCCGAGGCCGCCGAGGCGACGGTGCATCTGTTCCTCTTCGTGAAGGTGCGGGAAGATTGGGGCAATGACCCCGCCCGCTACCGCGAGATGGGGCTGGAGTTTCCGCACGGCTGAGGCGATGGCGGATGCGCTCCGCGATCCGTGAGATGCGTGCTTCCGCTTTTTCTGCCAGAGTGCTGCGTGCCCCGTCTCATCCTGCTTGCCATCCTCGCCCTCCTGTCCTGGCCCGCCTCCGCCGAGACGCCATGCTCGGTGTCGCCGGGCTGTTCGATCGCGGGCGGCCGCTACATGGCACTGGCGCCGCCCGGCTGGGACGGCCGCGAGGCGCTGCCAGTGCTGGTCTTCTTCCATGGCTGGCGTGAAAGCGCCGAGTATGTCGTCGCCGACCCTCCGCTGAAGGCTTTCGTCGAGGCGCGGCGCATTTTGCTGATCGCGCCGCATGGCGAGGGCAACACCTGGTCTTACCCCGGCGCGCCCGGAAAGCACCGCGATGAATTCGCCTTCGCGGCCGATCTGGCGAAGGATGTGAAGGCGCGCTTTCCCGTCGATCCGCGCCGCGTGGTCGCTGCCGGCTTCAGCCAGGGCGCGTCCATGATCTGGAACATCGCCTGCCGCAGCCCTGGCCTGTTCACCGCCTATGGCGCGCTGGCGGGCGGCTTCTGGGAGCCTTCGCCCACGCTGTGCACCGGGGAGGGCGTTGACCTCATCCACATCCATGGCCTCAACGACGGCACCGTGCCGATGGGCGGCCGCATGCTGCGTGGCGGGCTCTACCGGCAGGCCGACATCAGGCGCGACTGGAAGGTCTGGCTCGCGGAGGATGGTTGCGCGGCCGAGCCGAGCCTCGTCCGCGAGGTCGCCGGCCGCTCATGCCGGCTCTGGTCGGCCTGCGCAAGGCCGCGCGCGCTCGCCTTCTGCACGCATGATCTCGGCCACGAGATCCATGAATCGGATCTTGAGGCGCTTTGGACCTTCGTCGAGGAACGCGCCGCAAGCCGCTGACGCGACTCCTCAATTGCGGACGAAGACCAGCCCTGTTAGCAGATCGTGCCCCATCCGCCCGTCGCTACGCATCATGCCGATGACGACATCGAGGATGAGAAGCCCGATCGTGAAGGTCGCGACGTAGAACAGCAGGCAATGCGCTGCCGCCGTCAGCCCGTCGACCATGCCACCGTCAGCGCGGGCGCCGCGCACGCCGCAGACCCGCATGCCCAGCGTCGCCTGCTTCTCCCCGCCCAGGGTGATCGCCGCATAGGCCATGGCCGTGCCGATGCCGAGCACCGGAAACAGCGCCCAGCCGATGCCGAAGGTGATGAGGCCGAGAAAGGTGACCGCCATGCCGGCCAGCAGCGTCAGCATGCCGATCACGACGATGTCGATGATGTAGGCCACCAGCCTGACGCCGAGCACGCCGTCCGTGCGATGGAACACGGGCGCCGGGGCGGGCGTGGTCGGGGAAGGGGAGGTGGGGACATGGCTCATCTTGGTCTCCTCAGGCGACGCCGCGGGGGTCGAGCCGCCTCGGGCTTAGCCCATCCTCCGACAATGCGGCGAGAATATCACGCGCATGCCCGGCTCCGCGCGTCTCCACCGTGATGTCGATGGTCACGCCCTTGGCCGGAACGTCCAGCATCAGCCGGCCATGCGAGACCTCGAGGATGTTGGCGCCGAGTTGGCCGAGCCGGCTCGCGATGGTGCCGAGAAGGCCCGGCCGGTCGGCCGTTGTGATGCGCAGCGACAGGATGCGGCTGTCGCGCTCGAGCTCGCGCACCATGATGGAGGAGAGCAGCCGCGCATCGATGTTGCCGCCGCACAGCACGAGCCCGACCTTCAGGCCCCTGAAGCGCTCCGGCTCGGCCAGCATGGCGGCGAGCCCGGCCGCGCCCGCGCCCTCGGCCATGGTGTGCTGGAGCGTGGCGAAGAGGTTCACCGCGCGCTCGAGCACATCCTCGCTGAGCAGCACCGGGCCTTCGCACAGCGCCCGCGCGATGGGCAGCGTCAGCGTGCCGACATGCTTGACCGCGATGCCCTCGGCCAGCGTCGGCCCGCCAATGGGCAGGCTCGCCCCGTGCATCGCATTGTGGAAGGAGGGATAGAGCGCCGCCTCCGCGCCGACGATGCGGATGCCGGGCTTCAGCGCCTTAGCCGCGGTTGCCATCCCTGTGATCAGCCCGCCCCCGCCCATCGGCACGATCAGGACCTCGAGATCGGGCCGGTCCGCCAGCATTTCGAGCGCAATGGTGCCCTGGCCCGCCATGACGGCGGCATCGTCGTAGGGGTGGACCATCACCGGCCCCTCGGCTGCGATGATCTCCGCCACCTTGTCCTGCGCCTCGGCCAGCGTCTCGCCATGCAGCACCACGCGCGCGCCATGGCTGCGCGTGTTCTCGACCTTCACCAGCGGCGTCGGTTCGGGCATCACGATGGTGGCGGGTATGCCCATGCGCCGCGCATGATAAGCCAGCGCCTGGGCGTGGTTGCCGGCTGACATGGCGACGACGCCGCGCCGACGCTCGTCGGCGGTCAGCAGGGCCAGCCGGTTGACCGCGCCGCGCTCCTCGAACGAGGCGGTGGCCTGCATGTTCTCGTATTTGACGAAGATGGTCGCGCCCGTCAGCTCCGACAGGCGCGGCGCCGCCACCAGCGGCGTGCGCAGCACATGGCCCTCGATCGCGCGGGCCGCGGCGCGGACATCGTCGAGCGTGATGGCGGGCTCGTTCATCGCATCCTCAGACCCGGCGCGGGCTGAGATCGGCGTAGCCGAAGAAGCCCCCCGGCTTGACCACGAGGACAATGACGAGCGCGGCGTAAATGACAAGGTCGCGGCCTTCGATGGGCATGGTCGACGACCACACGGCCTCGAACGCCGCAACCGCCAGACCGCCCAGCGCGGCTCCTCCGATGGAGCCGACGCCCCCCAGGATCGCGGCGATCAGCGCCTTGACGCCGAGCTGGTATCCCCCGGCGAAGCCCATGCCGCCATACAGCACGGTGACGATGATGCCGGCGAGCCCGGCAACCGCGCAGGCGAGGATCAGCGCCCGGTCATGCACCTTCGCTTCGTCGACGCCGAACAGCGCCGCCGTGTGCGCGTCGTCGGCCACCGCGCGCCAGCGCCGGCCATAGGCCGAGCCCTGCATGTAGCGGATCAGCGCCAGCGTCACGCCAAGACCGACCATCGCCGCGACGGCGGAGACGCTGGTGGCGGTGGTGATGAAGCTGCCGGAGCGCATCACGGCGAAAGGCTGGTTGAGCACGGGCGGCAGCCAGCGCGTCTCGGCGCCCTGCACCAGCCTGAGATATTCGGACAGCGCGATGGCCGCCCCGATGGTGGCGATCAGCACATGCTGCCC
>JAIXZF010000331.1 GCA_027489835.1 Hyphomicrobiales bacterium | reverse complement strand
GCCCGCGCCTCGTCGAGGGCAGCGGCGCTGTAGAGCACGCTGACATGTTCCACGCCCTCGGCCACCGCGAGGCGCCGGGCGGTGCCCGCTGTGGGATCGCCATAGGTCACGCCCTCGCGCGGCGCTTCCGGCGCGGAGACCTGCGCGACCAGCTTCAGCGCTTCGGCGCGCAGGAAGCCCTCCCAGCCGCCGGCGATGAGCAGCAGGTTGCGCGGCGCGTCGCGGCGCGGGGCGGCCGAGAAGGGCGACACCGCGATGGTAGCGGCGATGTCCGGGCGGTCCACCGCTAGCCGGATCACGATGTCGGACGCCATCGAGTGCCCCAGCACTGCGACGCGGCCGTTGCCGATCCGCCGCGCGAGGTCGACGATGGCGGAGGTCTGCTCGACCAGCGCGCGCGTCGCCCCGCGCTCCTCGGTGATGCTGCCGCCGAGCGGCAGGGGGTGGCGCCCATGGCCGAGAAAATCGAACGTCAGCACGAGATAGCCGTTGCGGGCGAAGGTCAGCGCGAAGGGCTGCATCAGCTGCTGCGAGCCGGCGAAGCCATGGGCGACGACGACCACGGGCAGCGCGCCGACATCGGTCGCGCCAGCCGGGCGGAACAGCGTGACCGGCGTGGAGCCGACGGCCAGCGGCTCCACCGAGACGCCGGCCCGTTCGCCCGACAGGCGAAACAGCGCGAGCCCGATCGCCAGCGCCGCGACCAGCGCCAGCACG
Organism: Hyphomicrobiales bacterium; assembly: GCA_027489835.1. GTDB lineage: Bacteria > Pseudomonadota > Alphaproteobacteria > Rhizobiales > Beijerinckiaceae > Allobosea. Next base: position 1,994 of record JAIXZF010000331.1, on the reverse strand, counting down.
AGGTCGGCCATTGGGCGCGGGGCGATCGATCGCATGGAAGGCAAACTCTCCGCCGCTGGCCCGGTTCGGTTCCCAGCGTTCGCATCCGGCCCTGTGCCGCGTCAATCCGGCCGTTCACGCGCTTGTGGGCTGCTTCGGCCGGGCCGAGGCCATGCCGCACTAGGCGCGGAGACCGCCGTTGGCTATCAGAAAGGCATGATGGAAGTGGGTATCCTCGCCGCGTTGGCCGCCGGCCTGCTGTCGTTCCTCAGCCCCTGCGTGCTGCCGCTGGTGCCGCCCTATCTGTGCTACCTCGCGGGAACCACGGTCGAGGAGATGCGCGAGGAGGGAGCGGACACGCGCGCGGCGCGGCGGGACGTGATGCTCGCCGCCATGGCCTTCGTCCTTGGCTTCTCTACCGTCTTCGTGCTGCTCGGCGCCACCGCCAGCGCGCTGGGGCAGGTGTTGCGCCAATACATGTGGGCGCTGTCCTGGGCGGCGGGCGCGGCGATCATCGTCATGGGCCTGCACTTCCTCGGCGTGTTCCGCATCGCCATGCTCTATCGCGAGAAGCGCATGGACGTGGCCGCCCCGGCCGGGCCCGGCGGCGCCTACCTGATGGGCCTCGCCTTCGCCTTCGGGTGGACGCCCTGCATCGGGCCGATCCTGGCCGCGATCCTCGCCGTGGCCGGCTCGTCCGACACGGTCTATCGCGGCATGGGCCTGCTGGCGGTATATTCGCTCGGGCTCGGCATTCCCTTCCTGATCGCCGCCTTCGGCATCGAGCGCTTCATGACGGCCATGGCCGGCATCAAGCGCCATTTCCGCAAGATCGAGCTGGCGATGGGCGGGCTTCTGGTGGTCACCGGAGTCGCCTTCCTCACAGGCGGGATGGAGCGCATGGCGTTCTGGCTGCTCGAAACCTTTCCCCGGCTTGCCACGTTGGGCTGAGCATTCCGTAGACATCCCTATTGCCGGGATGAGGCAACGGACGCAGGCTCGCTTTCCCATGCGCGGAAGCTCTCGGCATGGCGGTCAAAGGAACTTTCAAATGCTGACGCGACGTCTGTTTTGCGGGTGTCTTGCGGCTTCGACCGCGTTCGTGGCGACTGAAGCAAGCGCCCAAGCCGTGTGCGAGGTGTTCACGCCCGCGCGCCAGAAGGGGATCAGCCCCGACGAGGCGCTGACCCGGCTCCAGGAAGGTCATGCCCGCTTCATGGAAGGCAAGACGATCAATTGCGACCTGCGCCAGCAGGTGAAGGCAACTTCCAGCGGGCAGGCCCCGTTCGCGACTGTGCTCGGTTGCATTGACTCGCGCGTGCCGCCCGAGATGGTGTTCGACCAGCACATCGGCGACATGTTCACCGCCCGCGTGGCCGGCAACTTCATCGACGACGACATCCTGGGCAGCCTCGAATTCGCGACGAAGGTCGCGGGCTCGAAGCTTCTCGTCGTGCTTGGCCACACCCAGTGCGGCGCAATCAAGGGCGCGCTGGACAACGTCAAGCTCGGTCACCTGACCGGCATGCTGACGAGGTTCGAGCCGGCGCTGAAGGCCGTCACCAACATTCCCGGGGAACGGTCGTCGCACAACCACGAGCTGGTGGACGCCGTCTGCGAAGCGAACGCCATGCTGACGGCCGCCTCGCTGACCGTGCGCAGCCCCGTCCTCAAGGCGCTTGTCGACGCGCGCGAGCTTCGCATCGCATCCGCCATTCACAACCTCGAAACCGGCATGGTCCGGTTTCTCGCCTGAGCGGCCGACAGGCGACGACAATCAGGTCGCCCCTATGCCCCGCCGATAGCGCATGAAAAACCCGCCCGGAGCGATCCGGGCGGGTTCTGATTGTCGACTCTGCACCGGAGCTGGTCCGGATGCCGGCCTCAGCCCGTCGAGATCAATTCTCGACGTAGGTGACCTTGCCGTCGGCGCCCTTCTTCCAGGTGTACATGGTGTAGTCCGGACGGGTGATGTCGCCCTTCTTGTCGTAGGCGATCTCGCCGATCACGGTCTT
>JAIXZF010000054.1 GCA_027489835.1 Hyphomicrobiales bacterium | reverse complement strand
GAAGCGAAGAAGCTGCTGGCGGAAGCCGGCTATGGCCCGGCCAAGCCCTTCGTCACCAAGATCCTGATCTCGCCCTCGGGCTCGGGCCAGATGCAGCCGCTGCCGATGAACGAGTTCATTCAGCAGAACCTCGCCGAAGCCGGCATGAAGATCGACTTCGAGGTGGTGGAATGGAACACGCTGATCAACATCTGGCGGGCCGGAGCGCGGCATGAAAGCTCGCGCGGCGCCACCGGCATGAACTACAGCTATTTCATCCAGGACCCGTTCACCGGCTTCATGCGGCACCTGCAGTGCAACCTGCAGCCGCCGGCCGGCACCAACTGGGGCCATTACTGCAATGCCGACATGGACAAGATGTTCGACGAGGTGCGCAACACCTTCGACGCGGCCGCGCAGTCCAAGGTGCTGGAGCGCATCCACGAGAAGTTCGTCGACGACGCGCTGTTCCTGATGGTGACGCACGACGTCAACGCCCGCGCCTTCAGCCCCAAGGTGCGCGGCTTCGTGCAGGCACAGAACTGGTTCCAGGACTTCAACACCGTGACCATGGCGCCGTGAAGCCCATGGTCACCGGATCGCCGTCATGCTGACCTACATCGCCAAGCGCCTGATCTACACGCTGCCGGTGGCGCTTGGCGTCAGCATCGTCTGCTTCATGCTGGTCCACATCGCCCCGGGCGATCCGCTCACCTCGGTGCTGCCGCCGGACGCCTCGGCGCAGCTGCAGGCCGAGATGCGCAAGATCTACGGCTTCGACCGACCGCTGATCGTGCAGTACGGGCTGTGGGCGCTGAAGACCCTGCAGGGCGACCTCGGCGTCTCCATCGCCACGGGCCGGCCGGTGGCGGCCGAGCTCGGCAAGGCGCTCGGCAACACGCTGATGCTGGCCGTGCTGGCGACCTTCATCGGCTTCGTGCTGGGTTGCCTGTTCGGCTTCGTCGCCGGCTATTTCCAGAACAGCTGGCTCGACAAGCTGGCCTCGTTCGTCTCGATCATCGGCGTGTCCGTGCCGCATTACTGGCTCGGCATGGTGCTGGTCATCATCTTCTCGGTGCAGCTCAACTGGCTGCCGGCGACGGGGGCGGGCCCGGGCGGCTCCGCAGACTGGGCCTGGGACTGGGTGCATGTGAAGCATCTCATCCTGCCCGCCGTGACCATGTCGGTCATCCCGATGGGCATCGTGGCGCGGACCGTGCGCGCGCTGGTGGCGGACATCCTCTCCCAGGAGTTCATCACTGGGCAGCGCGCCAAGGGCCTGCTCGACGGCGGGGTGTTCCGCCACGTCGTCAAGAACGCCGCGCCGACCGCGCTCGCCGTGATGGGCCTGCAGCTGGGTTATCTGCTCGGCGGATCGATCCTGATCGAGACGGTGTTCTCCTGGCCGGGCACAGGCTTCCTTCTGGGCCAGGCCATCTTCCAGCGCGATCTGCCGCTGCTGCAGGGCACCATCCTCGTGCTGGCCATGTTCTTCGTCGCGCTCAACCTCGTGGTCGACGTGATCCAGAGCATGCTCGATCCACGCGTGCAGAGGGCCTGAGCCATGAGCGCCGCCGCCCTCGACAGCCTCGCCACCATCGAGAAATCGCCCGGCTACTGGTCGGGCGTGATGCGGCGCTTCCGGCGCGATCCGGTGGCGATGCTGGCGCTGGCCATCATCCTCGGGCTGGTGCTGATGGCGATCTTCGCGCCCTGGATCGCGCCCAACGATCCTTACCGTGGCCAGATGCTGCGCCGGCTCAGGCCGATGGGGACGCCCGGCTTCCCGCTCGGAACCGACGAGCTCGGCCGCGACATGCTGACGAGGCTCATCTACGGCGCGCGCCTGTCGCTGCTGATGGGCGTGACGCCGGTCATCATCGCCTTCTTCATCGGATCGGCCATCGGCATCGCCGCGGGCTATGTCGGGGGATGGCTCAACACGGTGCTGATGCGCACGGTCGACGTGTTCTTCGCCTTCCCGTCCGTGCTGCTGGCCATCGCGCTTTCAGGCGCGCTCGGCGCCGGCATCTTCAACGGGCTCCTCTCGCTCACCATCGTGTTCGTGCCGCCGATCGCGCGCATCGCGGAGAGCGTCACCACGGCGGTGCGCAAGATCGAATATGTCGAGGCCGCGCGCGCCTCGGGCGCCTCCAGCTTCACCATCGTGCGCGTGCACGTGCTGGGCAACGTCATCGGCCCGATCTTCGTCTATGCGACGGGCCTCATCTCGGTGTCGCTCATCCTTGCCTCCGGCCTGTCCTTCCTCGGCCTCGGCGTGAAGCCGCCGGAGCCCGAATGGGGCCTGATGCTCAACACGCTGCGCAACGCCATCTACGTCCAGCCCTGGGTGGCGGCGCTGCCGGGCGCGATGATCTTCATCACCTCGATCTCCTTCAACCTTCTCTCTGACGGGCTGCGCTCGGCCATGGACCTCAAGGCATGAACGCCTCAGCGCCCATTCCCCGTCCGCCGAAGCCGCTGCTGACCGTCACCGGGCTGACCAAGCATTTCGCGCTGAAGGGCGGGCTGTTCGGCCAAAGCCGCGGCGTGGTGCGCGCCGTGGACGACATCAGCTTCGAGGTGGGCGAGGGCGAGACGCTCGGCATCGTGGGCGAGAGCGGCTGCGGCAAATCCACCACCGCGCGGCTGCTGGTCGACCTCATCTCGCCCGACAGCGGCGACATCCAGCTGGGCGGCAAACTCGTGGGCTCGGAGCTGCCGATCCGCGAGCTGCGCCGGCAGGTGCAGATGGTGTTCCAGGACAGCTACGCCTCGCTCAACCCGCGCCTGACCATGGAAGACGCGATCTCCTTCGGGCCCATGGTCAACGGCATGGCGCGGAACGCCGCGGTCAGGCTGGCGCACGACCTTCTGGCCCGGGTGGGTCTCGAGCCGCGGCGCTTCGCGGGGCGCTATCCACACGAGCTTTCCGGCGGCCAGCGCCAAAGGGTCAACATCGCCCGGGCGCTCGCTTTCAGCCCCAAGGTTGTCGTGCTCGACGAGGCCGTCTCGGCGCTCGACAAATCGGTGGAGGCGCAGGTGCTGAACCTGCTCACCGACCTCAAGGCCGAGCTCGGCCTCACCTATGTCTTCATCAGCCACGACCTCAACGTGGTCCGCTACATGAGCGACCGTGTGATGGTGATGTATCTGGGGCAGGTGGCCGAGGTGGGGCCTGTCGACGCCATCTACGGCGCGCCGGCGCATCCCTACAGCCGGGCCTTGCTGGCCGCGATGCCCTCGATGGACCCGGACAGGCGCACGATGGAGGCGCCGCTCGCGGGCGATCCGCCCAACCCGATCAATCCGCCGCCCGGCTGCCGCTTCCACACGCGCTGCCGCTTCGCCGATGCCGTGTGCTCGATGAGCGATCCGGGCCTCTACACCATGGGAACGCCGGGCCATCTGGCCGCCTGCCACCTGCACATCCCGGCCTCGGGCCACAAGGCCGCGGAGCTCGCCGCATGAGCGCCCCGCTGGTCGAGATCGAGGACCTCAAGGTCCGCTTCCATGGCGCGCGCACCGTCCACGCGGTGAACGGCGTGAGCTTCAGGCTCGATGCCGGAGAGACGCTCGGCATCCTCGGCGAGAGCGGTTCCGGCAAGAGCGTCACGCTCAAGACGCTGCTGCGCCTGTTGCCCGAGAACCGCACCGAGATCGGCGGCCGCGTGCGTGTCGATGGGGTCGACATCCTGGCGCTCAAGGGCAAGGCGCTGGCGGATCATCGCGGCGGCACAGCGTCCATGATCTTCCAGGACCCGATGCTGGCGCTGGACCCGGTCTACACCATCGGGGACCAGATCGCCGAGGCCGTCATGCGCCATGAAGGAGCAAGCGCCGCCGAGGGCCGCGCGCGTGCGCTCGACATGCTCACCCGCGTGCGCATTCCGTCTCCCGAGCGCCGGCTCAACGCCTACCCGCACGAGATGAGCGGCGGGATGCGGCAAAGGGCCATGATCGCGCTGGCGCTGGCCTGCCGGCCAAAGCTGCTGCTGGCCGACGAGCCGACCACGGCGCTCGACGCCACCGTGCAGATTCAGATCCTGCTGCTGCTGCGCGAGCTGCAGCGCGAGTTCGGCATGGGCATGATCTTCGTCACCCACGACATCGGCGTGGCGACGGAAGTCTCCGACCGGATCGCCGTGATGTATGCGGGCGAGATCGTCGAGACGGGCACGGTGCGCGACCTGATCCGCGATCCGCGCCATCCCTACACAAAGGGCCTTCTCGCCGCGAACCTGCACGGCGCGGTCAAGGGATCGCGGCTCCAGGCCATCCCCGGGGCGCCGCCGGCGCTGGAGGAGCCGCCGCGGGCCTGTTCGTTCGCGCCGCGCTGCCCTGTGAAGGTGAGCGGCTGCGACACGCAGCGCCCACCTGCGATCACGCCAGGCGCGGGGAGGATGGTGCGCTGCGTGCTGGCCGAAGCGGCCCTGCAGCCGGGCTAGGCCGCTTCACCAGGACAGCCAGCGCCGTCCCGCCGCCGCGCCCGCCAGCGTCACAAGCCCGATGCCCGCGACATACCAGATGGCCACGAAGAGCGGCGAATCGTCGGTGCAGTGCAGGCCGTACATCACCCCTCCGATCCCGCCGGCCAGAAGGCCCAGCGCGGCTCCGGCCTGCGTGGGGCGGGTCGGCGCCCCGTCGCGCATGGCGATGAACCCGGCGACCAGCGGCGCGATCGAGAGGAAGGGGATGGTGACGATGCACAGAAGCGCGTTGTCGCCGATGATCCGCCGGCCAACGCCCGGCGTGCCGAGCATCCAGAGGTCGGTGAAGCAGGCCAGGGCGATCGCCGCGACAGCCGCCGCGAGGACGCCGAATTGCAGCGAGCGTCCGGGCTTCCCGGCCCTTGAAGCCAGCTTCCAGCCTGCGAGGGCGATGAGCGCGACCAGCGCCAGCTTCAGCACGAACCAGCCCTGCATCGTGGCGGCAGCCATCTCGCGGCGGACCCCCACCGTGGCCAGCATGAGGCCCAGCGAGATGAGCCCGCCCACGGCGAGGGCGCGCGCGATCAGCGCGTTCATGGCCGGCAGGGCGGGAGCCGGATCGCGGGACAGCGCGTCGATCAGCTGGTCAGTGCGCATGGCTGGAATCCTTGCCGAAACGGGCCGCGAGCGATTTGAGAGCACGGTGAAGTGCGACGCGGACCGCGCCTTCGCTCATCGAGAGCGTGGCGGCGACCTCGGCCGTCTTGCGGCCATCGACGAAGATCGAGCGGACGATGCTGGCCTGACGCTCGGGCAGAGAGTCGGCCATATTCAGGATGTCGCCCTCCGCGAGGTCAGAAGCCGCCGCCGGCGCGGGGATCACCTCGGCGAAGGCCTCGACCGACAGATGATCGTGCCCCGTGCGGCGCCGCAGGGAGTCGATGAGCTTGTGCCGGCCCACGCCATGCAGCCAGGGGCCGACCGGCTGGTCCGGGTCCCAGGTATGCCGTCTGGTATGGATCGCGATCAGCGTCTCCTGCACGATATCCTCCGCTTCAGCGGTCGAGCGGCCCGCCCGGCGCAATCCGCCTTGCGCCCAGCCCCGCAGGTAGTTCGAAACATCCGACAGGAAGACGCGATAGGCGCCTTCATCGCCGGCCCGCGCGGCCAGAAGCAATCGCTTCCACTCGGCTTCGCGGTCCTGCCTCACATCCGTTGTCCTTCACTTCGCGCGCCCTGTCGGAATTGTTACAGCAGCGAATCCGCCGGAAGGCTAGAGCAGTGCTGCGCGAGGCGGTGCATGTCGACGAGGCTTGCAGGAGCGCCGCCGAGGCGTGCCGGATCATTCCGCGCCGGCCTCGGGGAGTGCGCCGTCACATGAAGCTCTTCACCGATCTCAGGTTCTGGGCGGCTCTCGCGCTGGTGGCGCTGGCGGTCGGCCTCCATCTGGCGGGCTTCGGCGAGGTGCTGTCGATCGAGTCCCTCAGGCTGCACCGCCAATGGCTCTCCCGGCTCGTCGCCGAGCATGCGTTTCTGGCCGCGCTTGCCTTCCTTGGCGTCTATGTCGTCGTGGTGGCGCTGTCCCTGCCCGGGGGGCTGGTGCTCAGCCTCGCCGGCGGCTTCCTGTTCGGGCCCTGGCTCGGAACGGCGCTCAACGTCACGGGCGCGACGGTGGGGGCCGTGCTCGTCTTCCTGTTCGCGCGCAAGCTGTTCGGGCCCGATGCGCTGGCGCGTTTCGGCAGCGGCGCCGCAAAGCTCGGCGACAACATCAGGGCCAACGCCTGGTCCTATCTGCTGGTGCTGAGGCTCGCGCCGCTGTTTCCCTTCTTCCTCGTCAACCTCGTGCCGGCCTTCGTCGGCGTGAAGCTGCCGGTCTTCGCGCTCACCACGCTGTTCGGCATCATTCCTGCAACGGCGGTCATCGCGACGGCGGGCGCCGGGCTCGGCAGCGTTCTCGACAAGGGCGGCGAGTTCCACATCTCCTCGGTCTTCACGCCGCAGATCATGCTGGGGCTGTTCGGCCTCGCAGCCTTGTCACTGGCCGCCATACCGCTCAAAAAGCGCTTTGGATGAACAAGGACGGACGATGACGAAAGCGGTTCTGGGGGTGATCGGCGGATCGGGGGTCTATGACCTGCCGGGCATGGAGGACGTGGTCGAGCGCGTGGTTGCGACCCCCTGGGGCGAGCCCTCCGACGCGCTGAAGGTTGGCCGCATCGGGCGCACCGAGGTGGTGTTCCTGCCGCGCCATGGCCGCGGCCACAGGCTCTCTCCCTCCGACATCAACTACCGCGCCAACATCGACGCCCTGAAGCGGCTGGGGGTCACCGATCTCGTGGCGCTCTCGGCCTGCGGATCGCTCAAGGCCGAGCTCTACCCCGGCCTTCTCGTGTTTCCCGACCAGTTCGTCGACCGCACGCACAGGCGCGAAAGCTCGTTCTTCGGCGCCGGCTGCGTGGCCCATGTCTCGATGGCGCACCCGGTCGGGCCGTTGCTGCAGGCCCGGCTGGTGCAGGCGGCTGCCGACGAGGACGTTCCGGCGGTCAAGGGCGGCACCTACATCTGCATGGAAGGCCCGCAATTCTCGTCCTACGCCGAATCGCAGACCTGGCGGGCGCATGGCTACGACGTGATCGGCATGACGAACATGCCCGAATCCAAGCTCGCGCGCGAAGCCGAGATCACCTACGCGACCGTGGCGATGGTCACCGATTTCGACTGCTGGCACCCGGAGCACGATGCCGTGGACGTCGCCGCCGTGATCGCCACGGTGAAGGCCAACGCCGCCAACGCCGCCCGGCTCATCGCGCGGCTGGCGCTGGATTTCCCGGCCGAGCGCGAGCCCTGCCCGGTGAAGTCCGACCGCGCGCTCGACGG
>JAIXZF010000319.1 GCA_027489835.1 Hyphomicrobiales bacterium | reverse complement strand
TCGCCATCGCATCAGCCTTCAGATCGACCCTGGCCCCGCCTCCGGCGAAGGCAGGGCGCCAACGAAAAGCCCCGGCGCAAGGCCAGGGCTTCGGGTTCATCCTTGCAGCTTCTCATGATGCACCGGGGCGGCAAGGTCAAGGCGGCGCGTCGCGCCGTGCGCGCCCTCACATACCGGTCAGCTCGCGGTCGGCCGGCCAGCGCAGGCGCCAGCCGAGGCGAACCTCCTTCTTCTCGCCGGGCGCGTAGTCCCAGGTCCAGCCCATCACGCCGCGCCGGTCCTGAACGATCTTCTCGGTGGGCGGCGTGTTGGTCGGCAGCGCCTCGACGGTGATCGCGCTGTTCTCGGATACCGGGATGCGGTCGATCACGGCGATGCGCATCGGGCGGCGATGCAGGTTGGTGATGGTCGTGCGATGGTCGCTGAGCTGCATCCGGCTGGCGTTCCAGCCGGCCGGGTCGTTGTCGCGGCGGCGCACGGGCGTGCGCTCGACCTTGATGCGGTCATCCGCGCCGAAGCCGAGATCGAACTGATCCCCGCCCGCCACTGCCGCGATGGCGGCCTTGCCGACGAACACTCCGTCGCGCGTCAGCGACACCTCGCCGGGAAGAAGGGGCACGTCGTCGGCCCAGGTCAGGTTGGCCGAGAGATAGGCGCGCGTTTCGAGAGCAGGCGCGACCTTGGCGAGAAGCGGCGCATCGAGCTCATGGGAGGAGAGCCTCAGCGTGCGCGCAGCGCCGTCCCGGGCTACGCTCACGCGGCCGGGGGCGACGAAGCTGGCGGAAAAGGCGCTGGCGACCGCGGCCGCCTCCTGCTCGACCGCGCGCAGCGGGGCCGGCGCGGGAGCTGCGGCCGGGGCCGCATCGCGCCGCATCTGCTGCTCGACCAGCCCGCTCTGCCGCAGCCGGCGGGCATTGTCGGCATCGAGCACGACGATGGGATCCCGCAGTGCCAACGCCTGCGTCATCACGTCGGGCGCAGCGGAGCCGCCCGTCACCCGCGCCGTGGACAGGGTGAGCTCGACATCGCTCCAGTCCTCGCCCGTGCGCTGGGACACGGCGGCTCGGCGCACCAGCGTGACCCGCGCGGGACCGGCGGCGGCCGTGTCGAGCGCCGCGTCGTAAACCGGCGTCCAGCGCGCTCCGGCGACGCGATAGGTCACCTTCAGCGAGGCGGCGAGGTCGGACGCGGCCTCCACCTGCACGGCGAGGTCGACCACGGGCACCGTGCCAGACCTCGGGCGGCCGGTTGCCGCCTCGACCGCGCGGATTTCAGCCTCCAACTCTGCGGCGCGGGCCGTCTCAGCTTGCAGCGCCTCGTTGGCGGCGGCGGTGCCCTCGCCCACGGCCGCCCAGGCGGCGCGGGCCTGGGCGATGTCGAAGCCTCTGCCCTCCTTGACGGCGGCCTCCGCGGCAAGGCGCGAGAACTCGGCCACGGCCTTCTTCTGCGCCTCGATCGCATCGATCCGGCCGCGCGCCTTGGCGAGGTCGGTCCTCAGATCGCGGAGGCGCCGCTGCGCCTCGTCGCTAGGCTGGGGGTCGGCCGCCGCACGCCGGATGTCGGCGCTGCCGATGACGAGCCCGCCATCGGACGATCCCTCGATGCGGATCGAATTGGGATCGAGCGCCGCGGGCAGGCCCTTGAGCAGCAGCACATGCTGGCCCTTGGGCACGCCGAGCTGCCCGATGCGCGTCACGGCGGCGGCATCCGGGAACACCGTCACGGCGTCGATCCGGCTTTGCAGCGGCAGGTCGGCGGCGAGGGCGGGGCCGGTCAGGGCGAGAAGGAGAACGGCGAGCGAAGACGAGCTGCGGACCGAAAGACGCGGCATGGGCGATGGGCTCCGGATGAGGGCGCCCCGCTTGGGCGCCGCCATCTATGGCGCGACGATTGCGGGGTTTTCGCGGCAGAATGCCGCAGGGTCACGCTCGCCCGCGAGCGCTGACCGTCGGCCGCACCCGGTGGCTCAGGAAGTTCCTGATTTCCGTGAGCCGCAGCATCGGGTCCAGCACCTGCTCGTCCAGCCCATGCGCCCAGGCGAGATCGGCCCGCGAGGGATCCCGGCCGAGCTCCGTGAGTTCGGAGGCATAGCGCTCGACATCCGCGCGGGTCCGCCGGAAGCCCTCGGCCATCAGCGGCTCGGCCAGCCGGCCGAGGATCGATGCAGTCTCTTCCAGCGAGAACTCCGGATGATACTGCACCCCCCAGAACACGCCGCCCTCATGCCGGATTTCGGCGGCCTGCATCGGCGTCATGCCGTTGCGTGCCAGCACGGTGGTGTCGCCGGGCGGCGCCACGACAGCGTCGAGATGGATGGCCGGCGCGTCGAATGAGGCGGGGCGCCCTGCGAGCAGCGGATGCGCGGCCCCTTCGGCGGTCGGCGTGATGCGCCGGGCGAAGCCGATCTCGCGGCCGGCGGGATTGGCGGTCACCGTGCCGCCCGCGGCCACCGCGCCCATCTGGATGCCCCAGCAGGAGCCGAAGCAGGGCGTGCCGCTGCGGTAGATGGCGCGCATCAGCTCGATCTGCCGCGTGATGGGCGGCGTGAGATGATAGATGTGCAGCGCCGAACCGGTCAGGAACACGCCGTCATAGGATTCGAGGCCCGCCGCGTCGGGCAGGTTGGCGCCCTCGTCGGCCGGCATCGCGATGTCGCAGATGGCGTCGGGCGCGAGGCCCTTCACGACCGACGCGTAGGAATCGCCCGGCGTCAGGCCGAAGCCCGCCCGGTGCGCCTCGCGCGCCTCACGGATGTTTCCTTCCACGACGAGGAGGCGGATCGGCTTGGTCATGGCGGTGCGGAGCGTTTGTCTGTGATGGGCGCGGGGCGGGGCTGCGCCTGCATAGCATGACCGGCACGCCATAACAGGCTAGGCAACGCCATGCCCGCCACATGCCGCCCATTCCGAAAGCGCCGCCCTTGCCCCTGAAGCGCCTCACAGCCCGGGCCTGGTCCAACGCCTATCTGCTCCTGGCGCTCACCACGCTGATCTGGGGCGGCAACGCCGTGGTCAGCCGCGTCGCGGTCGACAACATCTCGCCGATGGCGCTGACCTCGCTGCGCTGGGTCGGCGTGGCGCTGATCTTTCCAGTGCTGATGCGCAAGGAGATGGTGGCGCACTGGCCTGTCATCCAAGCCAACGCGCTGCAGATCGTCATCATGGGCGGCGTCGGCTTCACGCTGTTCAACGCCCTGATGTACGCGGCCGGCCATTCCACGACTGCGATCAACATGGGCATCATCCAGGGCGCGATCCCGATCCTGGTCATGGCGGGCTCAATGGTCTTCTTCGGCACGCGGCTGAGTTTCGTGCAGCTCGTCGGCGTGCTGATCACCATGCTGGGCGTGATATTGACGGCGGCACGGGGAGACCTCGCCGTCCTGACCACCTTGTCCTTCGCCATCGGCGACGTGCTGATGATCGTCGCCTGCCTGTTCTACGCAGGCTACACGTTGGGCCTGCGCAAGCGCCCGCCCCTGCCGGGGCTGGTGTTCTTCACCTGCATGGCGCTCGTCGCCTGCGCGCTCTCGCTGATGCTGTTCGCCGGCGAGATCGCGCTCGGCAAGCATCTCTGGCCCAACTGGAAGGGCTGGCTGCTGGTGATCTTCGTCACGCTCGGCCCCTCCATCGCCTCCCAGCTGATGTTCATGCGCGGCGTGGAGTTGATCGGGCCGGCGCGGGCAGGGCTGTTCGTGAACCTCGTTCCAATCTGGGCCGCCATCCTCGCAGTGGTGCTGATCGGCGAGCCCTTCGCGGCCTATCACGCCATCGCGCTGGCCATGGTGCTCGGCGGCATCTGGCTTGCCGAGCGCAAGCCCGGCTGACACTCACGCCTTGCGCCAGAGCGGCCTGACCTTGAGGAAACCGCGATAGCACATCTCGAGGAGCCAGGGCGCGGGCGGGATCGAGGCGAGCCGTCCGAGCAGCCTGAAGCGCGGCGTGGCGCGCCACAGCGCGATGAAGGCCGCGGCGCCCGAAACCATCTCGCCCGAGCCGAGCCTGACATGGAACCGCGCCAGCGCTTCGTCACGGCTCACCCCATCAGGCAAGGCAGCGCCATCGCCGGCGATGTTCTCGAAGGCGGGACGATCCGCCTGCCCTTCGCTGAGGCGCTGATAGAGCGCAATCTCGCGCGAGCAGATTGGGCAGCCGCCATCATAGAAGACGGAGCAGGCGGCGGCGGGGTCGGGCATGGTTGTCATCGCTCATCCATGCCCGGCGCCGCACCGACCGGCAACGCGTGTAATCGCCTCAGCCCCAAGGCGGCATTGGCCGGCCCTCAGAACGCCAGACGCCGCGCCCGCTTCACCTGGGGGATGGCCTCGATCTTGGCCAGCAGCGCATCGTCGACACGGCTGTCCACCGCCACGTAGCAGATGGCGTCGCCGCCCGGCTTGTCGCGGCCGAGGTTGAAGGTCGCGACGTTGACGCCCGCCGCGCCGAGCAGGGAGCCGAAGGCGCCGATGAAGCCCGGCTTGTCGTCATTGCGGATGTAGATCATGTGCGGCGCGAACGCGGCGTCGACCTTGATGTCGCGGATCTCGACGATGCGCGGCACGCCGTCGGACAGCACGGTGCCCACGGCATGGCGCGGCATGTCGGCCTCGACCACGATGCGGATGGTGCTTTCGAGATTGCCCGGCGCCTCGCGCTTGATCTCGTCGACGGTGATGCCCTTGTCCTTGGCGATGGCCTGCGCGTTGACCATGTTGATCTCGCTGAGGAAAGGCCTGAGCACGCCGGCAATGGCGGCCGAGGTCATCGGCTTGACGTTGAGCTCGCCGACCTTGCCTTCGTAGATGATGCGGATCGCGGTCACCGATCCTTCCGTGAGCTGCCCCAGGAACGAGCCGAGCTTCTCGGCCAGCGCGACGAAAGGCTTCACCCGCGGCGCCTCCTCGGCGGAGATCGAGGGGAAGTTCACCGCGTTGGTGATGGCGCCCTTGAGCAGGTAGTCGCTCATCTGCTCAGCCACCTGCAGGGCGACGTTCTCCTGCGCTTCGGAGGTCGAGGCGCCGAGATGCGGGGTGCAAATCACGTTGGGCAGGCCGAAAAGCGGGTTGCTCTCGGCCGGCTCCACCGTGAACACGTCGAAGGCGGCGCCGCCGACATGCCCAGCCTTGATCGAATCGGCAAGAGCTTCCTCATCGACGAGCCCGCCGCGCGCGCAGTTGATGATGCGGACGCCCTTCTTCGCCTTGGTCAGCGCCTCACGGGAGAGAATGTTCTTGGTCTTCTCCGTCATCGGCGTGTGCAGGGTGATGAAGTCGGCGCGGGCGAGCAGGTCATCGAGCTCGACCTTCTCGACGCCGATCTGCACGGCGCGCTCGGGCGTGAGGAACGGATCGAAGGCGATGACGCGCATCTTGAGGCCGATGGCGCGGTCGGCGACGATCGAGCCGATGTTGCCGCAGCCGATGACGCCCAGCGTCTTGGCGGTCAGCTCCACGCCCATGTACTTGTTCTTCTCCCACTTGCCTTCCTGCGTGGTGCGGTCCGCGTCGGGGATCTGGCGGGCCAGCGCGAACATCATGGCGATGGCATGCTCGGCGGTGGTGATCGAATTGCCGAAAGGCGTGTTCATCACGATGATGCCACGCTGCGTGGCGGCGGGTATGTCGACATTGTCGACGCCGATGCCGGCGCGGCCGATCACCTTCAGCTTGGTGGCGCTTTCCAGCAGCTTGGCCGTGGCCTTGGAGGCCGAGCGGATGGCGAGGCCGTCATAGTCGCCGATCATGGCGGCGAGCTTGTCCTTGTCCTTGCCGAGGGCAGGATCGAAGGTCACGTCGATGCCGCGATCCTTGAAGATCTGCACGGCGGCGGGCGAGAGGGCGTCCGAGATGAGGACCTTGGGAGCGGGCATGGGAGCACCTTGTTCGGGTTGCGCTCGCCGTCATTC
>JAIXZF010000340.1 GCA_027489835.1 Hyphomicrobiales bacterium | reverse complement strand
GCGATCATGTCGGGCAGCACGGCCTGCGCCGCGAAGAACTGGTGCCTGAGGTTGACCGCGATGCGCTGGTCCCAATAGGCGGGCGTGACCTCGAGCGTGTCGTGCCGCTCGTCATGCGCCGCGTTGTTGATCAGGATGCCGATGGGCCCGCAGGCCTCGCGCACGCGTCCGATGGCGGACCGGAGCGCGTCGATATCGGTGAGATCGGCCTCGGCGAAGAACACCTCGTGGCCTTCGCCCCTGAGCTCCGCAGCCAGCGCCTCGGACGGCGCCCTGGCGATGTCGATGAAGGCGGTGCGCGCGCCCTGTGCGGCGAAGCGCCGCACGATGGCCTCTCCGATGCCGCTTCCGCCACCGGTGACGAGGACCGTCTTGCCTGCGAGATCGGGATAGATGGCGCCTGTGCTCATGTCGTCTCCAGGGCCTTCGTCGGGGCGCCACGTTGCCGCCTCGCCTTGGGCGTCGAGGCCGCGGTTCGACAGCAAGGCGCGAGCGGGCGCAATGTTCCCGAGATGGGCTTTGCAGGCACCGGCATTTTTTGACAGGATGCCGCAGGGCCGGGCCTTCCGCGCATATTCCGCGCATTTGTCAAAGGAGGATGCGTGCCGTTATCCGATGTCGAGGCCCGACTTGCGGGCGGCGGTCACATGCGCCGTGGCGCGGTGCGTCCTTGTTGATATCCGGACTGATGCGCGACCAGAGCTCAACGCCGGATTTTCTGGCCGGGGGCGGCGAATGCGGCGCTCACCTGCGCTCGCTCGACTGGCAAGGCTCCAGCCTGGGACCTGTCTCCGGCTGGCCCGCCGCGCTCAAGCTGACGATCAGGCTCGCACTCAACACCGCACACCCCATCTTCATCTTCTGGGCCCCCGAACTGCTCTGCTTCTACAATGACGCCTACAGCCAGTCCCTCGGCCCCGAACGGCACCCCGGCGCGCTGGGCAGGCCCGGCCGCGAGGTCTGGGACGAGATCTGGCCGATTATCGGCCCGCAGATCGACGACGTGATGGCGGGGCGCGGCGCGACCTGGCATCAGGACCATCTGGTCCCGATCACGCGCAATGGCCGGCGCGAGGACGTCTACTGGACCTACAGCTATTCTCCCATCGACGACGAAAGGGCCGCGGGCGGCATTGGCGGCGTGCTGGTGCTCTGCACGGAGACGACCGAAAGGGTCCTTGCCGGGCGCAGGCATGCGCATGAGCGCGACCTGATGCGCGCGATGTTCGAGCAGGCGCCCAGCTTCATGTGCCTTCTGCGCGGCCCGGACCATGTCTTCGAGCACGCCAACTCGGCCTATCTCAGCCTGATCGGCGGCCGCGAGGTCGCCGGCAAGACGGTCCGGGAGGTGTTTCCAGACCTTGAGGGCCAAGGCCTGTTCGAGATGCTGGACAAGGTCAGGGCGACCGGCGAGCCGTTCCGCGCGTCGCGGCTGCCGGTGAAGCTGACCGACCCCGCGACGGGCGAGGTTCGCGAGCAGCGGCTGGAATTAGTCTACCAGCCGGTGCGCGACGTGACCGGCGAGGTCTCGGGCATCTTCGTGGACGGCTATGACGTGACGGACTCGGTCAGGGTCGAGCACGAGCTCGTCGATGCGCGCGCCGAGGCCGAGAGCCGGTGGCGGGAGGTCGAGCAAATCTACGCCGCCGCGCCGATCGGGCTTGCGCTGCTCGACCGGGACCTGCGCTTCAGCCGGATCAACGAGCGGCTCGCCGCCATGAACGGGCTGTCCATCGCGGGGCATCTGGGCAGGACGATCCATGAGGTGCTGGCGCCGGACGTCGCCGCGCAACTCGTCCAGGTCCATGCGCGGGTGATGAATGGCGAGACCGTCGACAACATCGAGATCAGCGGCCATCACGCGGTCGACCACACGCTGAGGACATGGCTCGCCTCGTATACGCCGTTCCGGGACCGGGACGGCCGGATCACGCAGATGCAGTGCACCGTGATCGAGATCACCGAGCGCAAGCAGGCCGAGAAGGCGCTGCGGGACAGCGAGGCCCGGCTGCAGCTTGGCGTGTCGGTCGCCGATTTCGGGCTCGGCATGGTCGACTACCTGAAGGGCACCGTGGCGTTCAACGCCCGCGCGTCCGAGATGTTCGCGCTGCCGGCCGACACGCCCGTGCCGCGTGCACAGGTGCATGCCCGCTTCCACCCTGCGGACGCGTCCGCGTTGCTGCTGCTTATCGAGCAGCAGCTCGGCCCCGACGGTGACGGCTTCATGGCCGTCGAGCATCGCGTGCTTCATCCCGATGGCTCGGTGCGCTGGCTGAACGCGCGCAAGCGCATCGAGTACGAGACGGGGCCAGACGGCGAGCGAAGGCCGGTTGGGGCCATGCTGGCGGTGCGCGACATAACATCGGAAAAGCTGACGGAACGCGCTCTCCGCGACAGCGAATTGCGCTACCGGGCCAGCCTTCGCGTGGGCCGCATCGGCTATTGGGAGACCAATCTCGCCGAAGGAACGCGCATCTGGTCGCAGGAGGGCATGGACCTGTTCGGCATCGACGCGCCCGGCGGCGTCGGCAAGGTCGGCGGCCCCGACGACGAATGGCGGGCCCGCATCCATCCCGACGACCGGCATATCCCGCCAGCCATCTACGAGCAGCTGCGCGTCGATGACCGCCTGCAGACACGCTACCGCGTCATCCGCCCCGACGGAGCGGAGGTCGCGATGCTGGGCCATGCGGAAGTCGCCGAGCGCGATGCGAACGGGCGTGTCACCCGGCTGATCAACGTCGTGGCGGACGTCACCGCGCTGACGCGCGTCGAGACTGCCTTGCGGGAAAGCGAGGCGCGGCTGGCCTCGGCGCTGGCCGCGGGCCAGATCGGCGTGTTCGACTACGACCTGTCGGCCGGCCGGCTCAACTGGGACGTCGCGATGCTCAGGCTCTGGGGCCTGCCCGAGGATGAGCCTGCGACCTATGAGGCCGCCATGGCGCGGCTCCATCTCGATGACGTGGCCATGGTCGCGGAGGCGCTGAAGGAAGCGGCCGATCCGGACGGCCCGCGCCGCTTCGCCGCCGAATGCCGCGTCGTGGACGATGACGGCTCGGTGAGGTGGCTGGTCGCCAACGCCGATACGAGCTTCGGGACTGACGGCGCGCCGCTGCGCCTCGTCGGCACGGTCCGCGACGTGACGGACCGCAAGCTGACCGACGAGCACCGCAAGGTGCTGCTCGACGAGCTCAACCACCGGGTCAAGAACACGCTCGCCACGGTCAACGCCATCGCGTCGCAGACCCTGCGCGGCAGCGACGTCAGCCAGGCCGCGCGCGCCGCCTTCGAGGGTAGGCTGATGGCACTCGCCGGCGCGCACGATCTGCTGATTGCCGAGCACTGGACCAGCGCCCGTCTGATGGACATCGTCGACCGGGCGCTGGCGCCGCATGTCGATCGCCAGTCCGGCCGCATTGAGGTCGTCGGTCCCGACGCGCTGCTCGATGCCAAGGCTGCGCTGGCGCTGACCATGTGCCTGCACGAACTTGCCACCAACGCCTCCAAATATGGCGCCCTGTCCAATCAGCAGGGGCGCGTCTCGGTCCGCTGGCGCGTCGATGACGGGCAGCTTGTGCTGCGTTGGGAAGAAAGCGGCGGGCCGGTGGTCAGCCCGCCGACGCGCCGCGGCTTCGGCACGCGCCTGATCGAGCGCGTGCTCGGCAGCGACCTCAACGGCAGGGCCAGCATCGCCTTCGAGCCCAGCGGCGTGATCTGCGAGATCAGCGCCGCGATCCGCCTCCACGGCTGACCGGCCCGGCTTGGGCCAGGCCGGCCAATGTGCGCCCAAGGCATGCGCCCCCGGCCGCGGCGGGGTCTGGACGCTCCGCGCGCGGCGCGTCACTCTGCGCGCCTTGTCTTCGGGAGGGGCTCACATGACGGCCAGCATCTTCAGCGGCGCGATTCCGGCGCTCATGACGCCGTGCACGCCGGACCTGCAGCCCGATTTCGACGCGCTGGTGCGCACCGGCCGCGGCCTGATCGATGCGGGCATGTCGGCGGTGGTCTATTGCGGCTCCATGGGCGACTGGCCGCTTCTCGACGACAACCAGCGGATGGAAGGCGTCGAGCGGCTGGTCGCGGCGGGCATCCCTGTCATCGTCGGCACGGGCGCGCAGAACCCGAAGCGGGCGGCCGCGCTCGCGGCCCACGCCAAGCGCGTCGGCGCGCACGGGCTGATGGTCATCCCCCGCGTGCTCTCCCGCGGCTCGTCGGTCGCAGCCCAGCGGGCGCATTTCGAGGGCGTGCTCGAGGCTGCGGTCGATCTGCCCTCGGTCATCTACAACAGCCCTCATTACGGCTACGAGACCAGGGCCGAGCTGTTCTTCGAGCTGCGGGCGCGCCATCCCCATCTCGTCGGCTTCAAGGAGTTCGGCGGCGCGGCCTCGCTGCGCTATGCCGCCGAGCACATCACGGGGCGCGACCCCGCACTGACGCTGATGGTGGGTGTCGACACCCAGGTGGTGCACGGCTTCGTCAACTGCGGCGCGGTGGGCGCGATCACCGGCATCGGCAACGCGCTGCCGCGCGAGGTGCTGCATCTTGTCGCGCTATGTAGCAAGGCTCAGAATGGCGACGCGGCCGCGATGCGGCAGGCGCTGGAGCTGGAGCGCGCCCTCGGCGTGCTGTCCTCCTTCGACGAGGGCGTCGATCTCGTCCTCTATTACAAGCATTTGATGACGCTCGAGGGCCATGCCGGCTACGAGCTGCATTTCAACGCCTCGGACGCGCTGTCCGCCAGCCAGCGAGCCTACGCGACGTCCCAGCACCGCCTGTTCAAGGACTGGTACGCGAGCTGGTGCGCGCTGGGCGCCTGAGCCCCGCCCGCCAGGCGCGTGGCGCCCGGCTTGACTCATCCGGAGCGCTCCGCCGACATTGTGAGCCGGCGCGCGAACGGCGCGCCGCTTCCCCCTCGCGGCCGGAATTGATGCCAACAGATCCCACGTCCGCCGGCGTCCTCCGCGTCGAGGACCTCTCGATCACGTTCGACGGCCTGCCCGATGGTTTCAGGCTGGTCGATTCCGTGTCCTTCGAGGTGCGGGCCGGGCGCACCCTGTGCCTCGTGGGCGAGTCGGGCTGCGGCAAGTCCATCCTGTCCCTCTCGGTGATGGGCCTGCTGGCCCGGCCTCCGGCCCGCATCGCCTCCGGGCGCGTGCTGTTCGAGGGTCGCGACCTCCTGACGCTCGACGCGGCCGCGATGGCCGACCTGCGCGGCGACCGGATCACCATGATCTTCCAGGAGCCGATGACCTCGCTGAACCCCGCCCTGACCATCGGGGACCAGCTGACGGAGGTGATCCTGCGCCATCGCGCCGTCAGCGCGGCCGAAGCCTCCCGGCAGGCCGTCGCCATGCTGCAGCAGGTGCGGATTCCCGCGCCCGAGTCCCGGCTCGCGGCCTATCCCCACCAGATGTCGGGCGGCATGCGCCAGCGGGTGATGATCGCCATGGCGCTGGCCAACCAGCCCCGGCTCATCATCGCGGACGAGCCGACGACCGCGCTCGACGTGACCATCCAGGCGCAGATCCTGCGCCTGATCCGCGATCTGCAGCGCACGAACGGCTCGGCCCTTTTGCTGGTCACGCATGATCTCGGCGTCGTGGCCGAAGTCGCCGACGACGTCGCCGTGATGTATGCCGGGCGCATCGTCGAGCATGGCTCCGCGACGAGCCTGTTCAGCGACCCGCAGCACCCCTACACAATCGGGCTGATGGGCTCGCTGCCCTCGCTGGGCACGCGCCAGTCGCGCCTCGCCTCCATTCCCGGCGCGGTGCCGCCGCCGAGCCAGTGGCCGGTCGGCTGCCGCTTCTCCACGCGCTGCCCCTTCGCCGATGCGCGCTGCCGGGCCGAGGTGCCGGAGGCGCGCGAGATCGCGCCCGGCCACATCGTGGCCTGCTTCAAGGCGCCCATCGAGCTCCAGGCGGAGAGCGCCGCATGAGCGATGTGATGATCAGCGCCGATGGGCTCACCAAGCATTTCGGCGGCAAGACCGGCCTGTTCCGCCGCGAGGCGCTGGTCCGCGCCGTGGATGGCGTCTCGCTGTCCATCCGGCGCGGCGAGACCTTCGCCATCGTCGGCGAGTCGGGCTGCGGCAAGTCCACGCTGGCGCGGCTGCTGCTCAGGCTGATCGAGCCCGATGCCGGGACGGTCATGTTCGACGGCGTCGACGTGACCAGGGCCGGCCCGGAAGAGCTTCGCCGCCTGCGCCGCGACATCCAGATCGTCTTCCAGGACCCGTTCTCGTCGCTCAACCCCCGCATGAGCGTCGGTGAGCTTGTGGGCGAGCCCATCGTGACCCACGGCCTCGCCCGCGGTGCTGACGTATCGCGCGAGGTCGGGCGTATGCTCGACCTTGTCGGGCTCCTGCCCATGCACGCCTCGCGCTATCCGCACGAGTTCTCGGGCGGCCAGCGCCAGCGCATCGGCATCGCCCGCGCGCTCGCCTCGCGACCCAAGCTGCTGCTGGGCGACGAGCCCGTCTCGGCGTTGGACGTGTCGATCCGGGCGCAGATCATCAATCTTCTGGAAGACCTCAAGACGGAGCTGGGGCTGACGCTGCTGCTGGTCTCGCACGATCTCGGGGTCGTGCGTCATACCTCGGACCGCGTCGCGGTGATGTATCTCGGCGAGATCGTGGAGCTCGCCCCGGTTGAGGCGCTGTTCGCAGCGCCCGCGCATCCCTATACGCAGGCGCTGCTCGAGGCCATTCCCGCGCAGGACCCGTCGGCGCGCCGCGACACCCCCCTCCTCGAGGGCGACCCGCCGTCGCCGACCAATCCGCCGCCGGGTTGCCGCTTCAACACGCGCTGCCCCTTCGCCATCGATGTCTGCCGTTCCGCCAAGCCGGCGCTGGCGGAGCTGAGGGCGGGACACGCCGTCGCATGCCATCGCGCGGCCGAGATTCCGGCACGCGACGTGCTTGGCCTTGTCGAAGCCAGCGCCGCCCGGCAACGGCGCATCGCGCTGTTCGCCGAGGCCAGCCTCTCTTCACCGCCCTCGAACTGATCGCAACCGGATACGGGAGTTTGAACATGAGCCGTCCAACTGCAACCTGGAGCCTTGCCGCCGTGGCGGCTTCGGCGCTCGCCCTCGCCGCCAGCATGGCCATGCCATCGCCGGCGATGGCTCAGGGCTCGACCCTGCGCATCGGCCTGCAGGAAGACCCGGACATGCTCGATCCGCACCGGGCCCGCACCTTCGTCGGCCGCATCGTCTTCAAGGGCCTGTGCGACAAGCTCTTCGACGCAGGCCCCGACCTTCAGCTCATCCCGCGCCTCGCCACCGAGTGGAGCTTTTCGGCAGATGGCATGACGGCGACGATCAAGCTCCGGCCCAACGTCAAGTTCCATGACGGCGCCGCCTTTGATGCCGCCGCTGCGAAGGCCAACATCGACCGCGCCCGCACGCTGCCTGAATCGCTGCGCCGCTCCGAGCTCGCCACCGTCGACAGCGTCGAGGTGGTCGATCCGCTGACGATCGCGCTCAAGCTCAAGCAGCGCGACGCGACGCTGCTGAGCCAGCTCGCCGACCGCGCCGGCATGATGATGTCGCCCGCCAGCCTATCCGGCGACGTCGCCGCGCGCCCGATCTGCTCGGGCCCCTACAAGTTCGTCGAGCGCGTCCAGAACGACCGCATCGTGCTCGAGAAGTTCGCCGATCACTGGGAAGCGGCCAATTACAGCTTCGACCGCGTGATCTACCGTTCGATCCCCGACACAACGGTTCGTTTGGCCAATTTGCGCTCGGGCGAGCTCGACATGCTCGAGCGCCTCGCCGCCACCGACGTGAAATCGGCGCAGGCCGACCGCACCCTGCGCGTCATCTTCACGCCCGGCCTCGGCTATCAGGGCATCACGCTGAATCTTGCCAATGGCGATGCGGCCAACACGCCCTTCGGCAAGGACAAGCGCGTCCGCCAGGCCTTCTCGCTGGCCATCGACCGGGCGGTCATCAACCAGGTCGTGTTCGAAAACACGCATCCGCCGACCATCCAGCCCTTCCCCCCGTCCAGCCCGTATTACCGCAAGGACATCCCGGTTCCGGGCCGTGACGTGGCCAAGGCCCGCGCGCTGCTGCGCGAGGCGGGCGTCACCGCGCCCCTCAAGCTCGAGGCAATGATCACCAACAACCCGGTGGACGCGCAGCTTGGCCAGGTCATCCAGGCCATGGTGCAGGAGGCGGGCTTCGACCTCCAGCTCCGCTCGATGGAGTTCGCCAGCCAGCTCCGCGACCAGCAGCAGGGCAGGTTCCAGCTCAGCCGTGTGGGCTGGTCGGGCCGCATTGATCCCGATGGCAATGTCCACCCGTTCTGGACCACCGGCGGCGGCCAGAATGACGGCAAGTACAGCAATGCCGAGATGGACCGGCTGCTCAACGCGGCCCGCGCCGTCTACGATCCGGTCGAGCGCAAGAAGCTCTACGACGCGGCGCAGGACATCGCCTTCGACGAGATGCCGCTCCTGTATCTCTACAACCAGCCCTGGTACTTCGCGACCTCGACCCGCCTCACCGGCTTCCAGCTCCATCCCGACGGCATGATCCGCCTCGCGGGCCTGAAGCGCCAGTGAAAGAGGCGGACGCCTTCGGCGAGCCCATGCGCTGGGTTCCGGGTTCCGGCTGCGCCGGCCCCGGAAGCCCGCAACGTGCGTTTCTGCGCGTTTCCGGGGCCTGGAGCGGCAGAGCCGCGCAAGGAACCCGGAACCCGAGCTTGTCCCAGCGCGAAGCGAGTCGAATGTCCGCCTCATGCTGAAGCTCATCCTCAACCGGCTGCTGATCGCGATCCCGACGCTGCTCATCGTGTCGCTGTTCGTGTTCGCGCTCCAGCATGCGCTGCCGGGCGATCCCTTCCTCGTCATGGCCGGCGAGGAGAGGGACCCGGAGGCGATCGCGCGGCTCCGCGCGATCTATCGGATGGACGATCCCATCATCATGCAGTACTTCGCCTGGCTCGGTCAGGTGGTTCAGGGCGAGTTCGGCCGTTCGCTGCGCACCGGCGAGCCGGTGCTCGGGCTCATCCTGCAGAAGCTGCCCGTCACCATCCAGCTCGCCGCCGCCTCGATGCTGGTCGCGTTGGCCATCGGGCTGCCGGCCGGGATCATCGCAGCGGTTCGCAAGGGTACGGCGGCGGACTACACCGCGAGCGCTATCGCTCTTTCGGGGCTGTCGATCCCTAACTTCTGGCTCGGCATCGTTATGATCCTCGTCTTCGCGGTGGAACTGCGCTGGCTTCCCGCCTCCGGCTACGTGCCGTTCTTCTCCGATCCGCTCGGCGCCCTGGAAACTCTTGTCATGCCGGCCTTCGTGCTGGGTTCGGGGCTGGCAGCCTTCATCATGCGCCACACCCGCTCGGCGATGCTGGAGGTGCTGCGCTCCGATTATGTCCGCACGGCCCGCGCCAAGGGCCTCGACGAGCGCGTGGTCATCAACAAGCACGCGCTGCGCAACGCGCTGATCCCCGTCATCACGCTCTCGACCATCCTGTTCGGCGAGCTCTTGGCCGGCGCCGTCCTCACCGAGCAGGTCTTCACCATCCCCGGCTTCGGCAAGCTCATCGTCGATGCGGTGTTCAATCGCGACTACGGCGTGGTGCAGGGCGTGGTGCTGTGCACGGCCGTCGGCTTTATCGGCATGAACCTGCTCGCCGACGTGCTGTACATCGTGGTCAATCCCAGGCTGAGGGGGCGCTGATGGCCGTGGCCGCCGCCGAGAACCTGCTTCCGCCCCAGAAGAGCCGCGTGCTGTCGAAGCTCGGGCGCAGCCGCGCCGCCTGGATCGGCGGCTCGATCGTGGTCATCTTCCTCGCCATCGCGCTGCTGGCGCCGCTGATCGCCCCCTACGATCCGAACAAGACCAACTTCCTGCTGATCCGCAAGGCGCCATCGGCGCTCTACTGGTTCGGCACGGACGACATCGGCCGGGACATCCTCTCGCGCATGCTCTATGGCGCACGCGCCTCGCTGATGGCGGGCGTCGTCTCGGTGCTCATCGCGGTGTGTGTCGGCGTGCCGATCGGGCTCGCGGCCGGCTGGTACGGCGGCTGGTTCGACATGGTGGTCAGCCGCGTCACCGATGCGCTCCTGGCCTGCCCGTTTCTCATTCTGGCCATCGCCTTTGCCGCGGTGCTGGGGCCTTCGCTGACGAACGCCATGATCGCCATCGGCCTCTCGGCCGTGCCGATCTTCGTGCGCCTCGCCCGCGGCCAGGCCATCACCGTCAAGGCCGAGGACTACATCGAGGG
>JAIXZF010000306.1 GCA_027489835.1 Hyphomicrobiales bacterium | reverse complement strand
CTCAAGCTCGACGCCAACACGATGCTGTTCATCAGGGGCGTCGGGCCGATCGGCTATCCGGGCGCGGCCGAGGTCGTGAACATGCGGCCGCCGGCCTATCTCATCAAGCAGGGCATCCATGCGCTGCCCTGCATCGGCGATGGAAGGCAGTCGGGCACGTCGGGTTCGCCCTCGATCCTCAATGCCTCGCCCGAGGCGGCGAGCGGAGGCGGCCTCGCGCTGCTGAAGACCGGGGACCGGGTCCGCATCGACCTCAACGCGCGCACGGCCAACATCCTCATCTCCGAGGACGAACTGGCCCAGCGCAGGGCCGATCTCGCCAAGGCCGGTGGCTACCGCTATCCCGACAGCCAGACGCCGTGGCAGGAAATCCAGCGCGGCATGATCGATGAGCTCAGCCATGGCATGGTGCTCAAGCCGGCGGTCAAGTATCAGCGCATCCACAAGACCAAGGGCATCCCGCGGGACAATCACTGATGCCCCAGCGCCTGCTGCTCAAGCCGGGCGAGCCGGGCGAGGCGTTGCTGTGGAGCCTCGACGCGCGCGGACGGCCGCAGCCGACCGACGCCGACGAGGTCGGGCTGTCCGACGCCCTTGCCGACCGCATCGAGCAATGGGCGGACGCGCTGGACGCGGCCTTCGACGAGGACGCGCCCGGCCTCCGCGCCTTTTCGGACGAGACAGAGCGCCGCGCCTTCCAGGCAGAAGGCATCGCCATCGCCGCGGCCATCAGGGACGAGCTGGAGGGGGAAGCCGAGCTCGAGCTCGACCTCAGCGCGCTGGAGGTCGGCCCGCCATGAGCGGCTCCCTCGAAGCCTGGACCGCGCGGCCCCGGCCCCTGCGCGAGGTGCTGGAGGGCCGCTACGCTCGGCTTGAGCCGCTTGATCCCGCCCGCCATGGCGATGCGCTGTTCGCCGCCACCATGGCGCCGGGTTCCGAGGACAGACACCGTTATCTGTTCGACCGGCCGCTGGAGCGAGACGCGTTCCAGGACTGGCTGAGCCGCAGCGCCTCAAGCGAGGACCCGCTATTCTGGGCCGTGATCGACAAGGCCACAGGCCGCGCCGAGGGGCGGCAGGCCCTGATGCGGATCGAGCCCGCGCATGGCGTGATCGAGATCGGCTCCATCCTGTGGGGGCCGGCCATCGCGGGCACGCGCGTCGCCACCGAGGCGCAGTTCCTGTTCATGCGTCATGCCTTCGAAGCGCTGGGCTATCGCCGCTACGAATGGAAATGCGACGCGCTGAACGAGCCCTCACGGCGCGCGGCCCTGCGGTTCGGCTTCAGCTTCGAGGGCGTGTTCCGTCAGCACATGGTCGTCAAGGGCCGCAACCGGGACACGGCGTGGTTTGCCGTGACCGATGGCGAGTGGCCCGCGCTCAGGGCGCGTTACGAAGCGTGGCTGGCGCCGGAGAACTTCGACGGCGAGGGCCGCCAGCGCCGCCGCCTCGCCGATTGCTGAGGCAGCGGAGCTCAGGCCCAAGATTTGTGCATGATTGGGGCTTGCAGCCTGCATCATCGCCAGAGGCGCGCTTTGCAGCCGTACCGGCGCATGCTATCCACCGTATCATCAGCGGGAGAGATGCATGGTCCCGGCCCTGCATCGCCGAAGGAGCAACCGCCCCGGAAACTCTCAGGCCAACGAACCGCTGATCCTGGACAGACTCTGAAAAGCGGAGCCGCAGCTCCCGCCGATGGTGTAAGTCGCAGTCTCGCGGTGAGACGGCGATGATGCTCTCAGGCCAATGACAGAGGGGGCGTTCAATCCCGCCGAGGCGGGAAGGAGAACGCCATGCGTGACATCTCGCAGCCCCGCGTCGCCGTGATCGGCGCCGGCATCACCGGAACCACCACCGCCTACAATCTCGTCAAGCGCGGATGCGTGGTGACCTTGTTCGACAAGCACCCCTATGCCGCGATGGAGACGTCCTTCGCCAATGGCGGGCAGCTCTCGGCCTCCAACGCCGAGGTCTGGAACTCCTGGGCCACGGTTTGGAAGGGCATGAAATGGATGTTCACCCCCGGCGCGCCGCTGCTGGTGAACCCGACCCCCTCCTGGCACAAGCTGTCCTGGATGGCCGAGTTCGTCGCGGCGATCCCGAAGAGCGAGGAGAACACCGTGACCACGGTGCGCCTCGCCATCGAGGCGCGCGCACATCTGACGCGCATGGCCGAGGAAGCCGGCATCGATTTCGACTGCGAGGAGCGCGGCATCCTGCATTTTTACAAGACCAAGGCCGATTTCCAGGCGGCCGAGCGCACCACGGCCGTGCTGGCGAAGGGTGGGCTGGTCCGCCGCGCCGTGACGCCGGCCGAGATCGCCATGATCGAGCCTGCGCTGAAGGGCGACATCTATGGCGGCTTCTACACCGAGTCCGATTTCACCGGCGACATCCACAAGTTCACAAACGGGCTGGCCAAGGCCTGCGAGCGCCTCGGCGTCAGCATGAAGCTCGCCACCGAGGTGCTTTCGGTAAAGGCCGGTGACGACGGCGTCGCGATCACGCACCGCTCCAGCGAGCCCCGGCTCGACGAGGAGGCCTGGCCCGAGGAGACCAGCGAGTTCGACAAGGTCGTCGTCTGCTCGGGCGTCGTCTCGCGCGACATTGCCGCCTCGCTCGGCGACCGCGTCAATGTCTATCCGGTCAAGGGCTACTCGATCACGGTGAGCCTGCCCGAGCCCGAGGACCAGAAGGCTGCGCCCTGGGTCAGCCTGCTCGACGACGCGGCCAAGATCGTGACCAGCCGGCTGGGCGCGACGCGCTTCCGCGTGGCGGGCACGGCCGAGTTCAACGGTGTCAACAAGGACATCCGGGCCGAGCGCATCGAGCCCCTCGTGGCCTGGTGCCGGATGCACTTCCCCGGCATGAGCACGCGGCAGTCCGTGCCCTGGGCCGGCCTCAGGCCGATGATGCCCGACATGATGCCGAGGGTCATGCGCGGCAAGAATCCGCGGGTGTTCTACAACACCGGCCATGGCCATCTGGGCTGGACGCTGTCGGCCGCCACGGCCGACGCGGTTGCGGCGCTGGCCACCGCGCGCAGCAACGTGGCCTGAAGCGGACGGCGCGAGGAGGACCGCTTCGGCGGTTGACTTCGCGCCTGTCTTCCGCGATACCAGCGCCGAGTTCGCCGCCGGCTGCCAGAGGCCGGCGTTTTCTTGTTTCGAGCGCGCCGCAGCCCGCAAGGACGCGGCGCCGAGGAGTGGGTGTCATGAAGATCCGCAATTCGCTCAAGTCGCTGCGCGCGCGCCACCGCGACAACCAGCTCGTGCGCCGCAAGGGCCGCGTCTACATCATCAACAAGACCCAGAAGCGCTTCAAGGCCAAGCAGGCCTGACGGATCGCCGGCGGCCTTCCGGGCCGCGCCACGATCACAATCGCTTTGACGGCAGCGGCGGCCCGGCTTCGGGCCGCTGTTTTCGTTTGATTTCCGCGAGGCGCGGGCTAGCTTTCAGCTCATGAACCCCGCCCTCGCCCGCCTTGCCTTGGCCGTTGGCCTGTGCCTCGCCCTGACGACGCCTCCCATCGAGGCCCGTGCGCAGGGCGCGCGCGGCCAGGCCCCGCAAGGCCAGGCTCCTCAAGGCCAAGTTCCTCAAGGCCAGGCGCAGGGCAGCGCGCCCCAAGGACAGGCGCCCGAGGCGCCCCGCGCTCCGGCCACGCTGTCCGACCTTTATGAGCGGCTGAAGGCGGCGGCGAGCGCGCAGGAGGCCGAGGTCGTCGTGCGCCAGATTGCAAGGCGCTGGGGCCGCTCGGGCTCTGAGACCTCGGATCTGCTGATGTCGCGGGCCCGCGCCGCGCTCGGCAAGCAGAATGCGCCGCTGGCGGTCGAACTGCTCGACCGCGTGCTGGCGCTGCAGCCCGGCTGGGCGGAGGCCTGGCATGTGCGGGGCCTTGCCTTCTTCGTGATGCAGGATGACGGGCGGGCGCTGGTCGACTTCCGCGAGGCGCTGCGGCGCGAGCCCAATCACTTCATGGCGCTGGGCATGGCCGCGGCCGCGCTGCAGCGCCAGGGCGACGAGCGCGGCGCGCTTAGGGCCTTCCGCGCCGTGCAGGAGCTTCATCCCCACTTCTCGGGCGTGAAGGACGCGATCGACCGGCTGGCCCCGATGGTCGACGGCCGCGATGCCTGAACCCTGCGCCTGACCCGTCGCATGGCTCTGTTGTCGACCCTCGGCCTGATGGGCCTCGTGGGAGCGGGCGGGCTCGCGACGACCGGCTACGTCAAGGCCGAGGCCGAGGCGCGGCACCCGCCGCAGGGGCGTTTCGTGGAGGTTCCCGGCGGCCGCATGCATCTGGTCGACACGGGCGAGCCCTTCGCGGGCGCGCCGACGATCCTGCTCATCCACGGCGCTTCAAGCCTTCACGCCGATCTGTTCCACGTGTTTGGCACCCGGCTCAGGCCACGCGCCCGCGTCGTCGCCATCGACCGGCCGGGCCATGGCTGGAGCGACCGGCTGGGCGGGCGCGAGATGGCCGATCCCGCGCGGCAGGCCGATGCGATCATCGCGGCCATGACGGCGATCGGCGTCAGCCGCTTCACCATCATCGGCCACTCGCTGGCGGGCGCGGTCTCGACCCGGATCGCGCTCGAGCGGCCGGACTTGGTGAAGGGCCTGGTGCTGCTGGCGGCCGTGACCCATCCGTGGCCCGGAAAGGCCATCACCTGGTACTACCATCCCGCCTCCGACCTCAGGCTGGGCGGCCTGTTCGCCCGCCTCGTCGCCATTCCCGCGGGCCGCGTGATCCTCGAGGCCTCGATCGCCGGCGTGTTCGCGCCGCAGGTCCCGCCGCCGGACTATGCCGAAACCTCGCAGATCAGGCTGGTGCTGCGGCCGGCCAGCTTCGAGGCCAACGCGCTCGACGTGAAGGTCATGCATGACTTCGTCGAGGCGCAGCATGTGCGCTATGGCGAGCTCGCCATGCCGGTCGTGGCCATCGCGGGAGAGGACGATACCATCGTCTGGACCCGCATCCATTCCGTCGGCATCACGAAGGCCGCGCGCGACGGACGCCTGATCATCCTGCCGGGCGTCGGACACATGCCGCACCATGTCGTGCCCGACCTGATCGCGGCCGAGGCGCTCGCCATCGCAGAGCGGAACTAGGCGGGCCTACTCCTCGTCGCCGCCAGCGATCAGCGCGGCATTGCCGCCTGCCGCCGCGGTGTTGATCGTCACGGTCTGCTCTGTGGCGAAGCGGGCGAGGTAGTGCGGGCCGCCCGCCTTGGGGCCCGTGCCGGAAAGGCCCGAGCCGCCGAAGGGCTGCACGCCGACCACGGCCCCGATCATGTTGCGGTTGACGTAGACGTTGCCCACAGACAGCCGCGCCACGACCTTGTCGATGGTGGCGTCGATGCGCGAATGCACGCCCAGCGTCAGCCCGTAGCCCGTGGCGTCGATGGCGTCGATCAGGGCCGTCAACTCCGGCGCGCGGTAGCGCACCACATGCAGGATGGGGCCGAAATGCTCCTCCATGAGGTCGGCGGCCCGGTCCAGCCTGACCACATGCGGGCCGATGTAGGTCCTGGGCTCGGCTGGCGCCTTGCCGGCGTGGATCACGCGCCCCTGGGCGCGCATGGCAGCGACATGGGCAGCGAGGCGCTCGCGGGCGGCCTCGTCGATGGCCGGCCCGAGATGGGTCGAGAGGTCGCGCGGATCGCCGACTTTCAGCTCGCGTGCCGCGCCGACGATCATCTCGATCACCTTGTCCGCGACATCCTCCTGCACGCAGAGCAGCCTCAGCGCCGAGCAGCGCTGGCCGGCCGAGCGGAAGGCCGACATCACCACATCGTCGGCCACCTGCTCGGGCAGCGCGGTCGCGTCGACGATCATTGCGTTGAGCCCGCCCGTCTCGGCGATCAGCGGCACGATGGGGCCGTCCTTGGCGGCGAGCGTGCGGTTGATGGCGCGGGCGGTCGCGGTCGAGCCCGTGAAGGCGACGCCCGCGACGAGGGGGTGCGCCACGAGCGCCGCGCCCGTCTCGGCCCCGCCGGGGGCGAAGTGCAGGGCGCTCGCGGGAATGCCGGCCTCGTGCAGCAGCCGGATGGCCTCAAAGCCGATCAGGGGCGTCTGCGGGGCCGGCTTGGCAATCACCGCGTTGCCCGCCGCCAGCGCGGCCGCGACCTGCCCGACGAAGATGGCGAGCGGGAAGTTCCACGGAGCGATGCAGGCGAACACGCCGCGCCCGCGCAGGGTCAGACGGTTCTCCTCGCCAGTCGGGCCGGGCAGCGCCACGGGCGCGAACTGCCGTCGGGCCTCGACCGCATAGTAGCGGCAGAAATCCACCGCCTCGCGCAGCTCGGCCACCGCGTCGTCCAGCGTCTTGCCTCCCTCGGCCTGCAGCAGCGCGAGAAACGTCGCGCCGCGCGCCTCCATGAGGTCGGCCGCCTGCTCGAGGGCCTTTGCCCTGGTCCCCACGGGCGTCGCCGCCCAACTCCTGAAGCCGACGCGCGCCGCCTCCATGGCGCGCGCGACCTCGGGCGGGCCGGCTTCCGAGACGTGGCCGAGCGTCGCGCCGTCGACCGGCGAGATCACGGGCCGCCGGACGCCGACCAGTGCCCGGCCGTCGACCAGGGGCGCCGCATCGGCGAAGCCGGCGCGTGCGGCGGCAGCCACGGCGTCCGTCAGGCGTGCGAGGCTCTCGCGATGGCCGAACTCCACGCCGCAGGAATTCGGCCTGTCCGGGCCGTAGAGCGCCGCTGGCAAGGGAATGCGGCGGCTGGCGGCGCGGGATGCATCGCCGATGCGCGCGGCCGGCCGGACCAGCAGCTCGGAGATCGGGACGGACCTGTCGCCCGCCACGCTGACGAAGGAGGAGTTCGCGCCGTTCTCGAGAAGGCGGCGCACGAGATAGGCCAGCAGATCCTGATGGCCGCCCACGGGTGCATAAGTGCGGCACGCGAAGCCGGAATCATCGGCCAGCAAGGCGCCGTAGCTCGCCTCGCCCATGCCGTGCAGGCGCTGGAACTCGTAGCCCTCGGCGCCGCCGGCCAGCTCCGCGATGGTGGCGATGGTCAGCGCGTTGTGGGTCGCGAACTGCGGATAGATCAGCGGCCTGAGCTCCAGCATCCGCTTGGCGCAGGCCACGTAGTTCAGGTCGGTCATCGCCTTGCGGGTGAAGACCGGGTAGCCGTCGAGCCCGCGCTCTTGCGCGCGCTTCACCTCGGTGTCCCAGTAGGCGCCCTTGACCAGCCGCAGCATGAAGCGGCGGTCGTGCCGCCGGGCCAGCGCCGCCACATGGTCGATCACCGCGAAGGCGCGCTTCTGGTAGGCCTGGATGGCGAGGCCGAAGCCCGTCCAGCCCGCGAGCGACGGGTCGGCCGCCACGCGGTCGATGACGTCCAGCGAGAGTTCGAGCCGGTCGGCTTCCTCCGCGTCGATGGTGAAGTTGAGGTCGTGCGCCTTGGCCATCCGCGCCAGTTCGACGACGCGGGGGACAAGCTCCTCCATGACGCGCGCCGCGCTCACCGCCTCGTAGCGCGGATGCAGCGCGGAGAGCTTCACCGAGATGCCGGGACGCGCCGGCAGGGGCTGGTTGCCGGCCCGCGCGCCGATGGCGGCGATGGCGTCGGCATAGGAGCGGAAGTAGCGGTCGGCGTCCTCGGCCGTGCGCGCGCCTTCGCCGAGCATGTCGAAGGAGTAACGGAAGGCCCGGGCCGAGCCGGAGCCGGCGCGGGACAGTGCCTCCTCGATGGTCTGGCCCAGCACGAAATGCGAGCCCATGACGCGCATGGCCTGCCGCGTGGCGGCGCGCACGGCGGGGGCGCCGAGGCGCTTGGCAAGCTGGCCGAGGATGCTTTCCGGCGTCTCGCCCGGCTGGATGATGCGCGAGGTGATGCCGAGCGCCCAGGCGGAGGCGGAGACGAGAAGGGAGCCCGATCGGGCTTCATGGTTCTCGAAATCGCCCTGGCCGAGCTTGTCCTCGATCAGCCGGTCGGCCGTGGCGCCGTCGGGCACCCTGAGCAGCGCCTCGGCCAGCACCATCAGCGCCAAGCCCTCGCGGGTCGACAGCGAATACTCGCGAAGCACCTCCTCGACCCCGCCCAGGCCGCCCGACTGGGCCCGGATGGCTTCGACCAGCCTCGTCGCGCGCCAGTCTATGCGAGCCTCGGCCTCGGCCGGCAATGCCGCCGCGGCAAGGAGGCGCCGGGCGATGACGGCGTCATCCTCGGCATAAGGCTCCGAGAACGAGGCCGCGAGCGCGGGCGTTGGGACATGCGTGGTCATGGCGGGTCGATCCGTGGTCTGCATCAGGTTCTGAAGCATATCCTGCCTCATGCCGCGGTTCATCTTTCCTTTGAGGCATCTGGCATGCAATCATAAGGTTGAGGATGCCTTGGACAGGATTTTCCATGCTGGACCGGATCGACAGGCGGCTTCTGTCGCTGCTGCAGGCTGACGGACGGATCGCGGCGGTGGAGCTGGCCGACAAGGTCGGGCTGTCCGCCACGGCGACAGGGGAGCGGCTGAAGCGGCTCGTCCGCGAGGGCTACATCACGCAGTTCCGCGCTCATCTCGACCCCGCGAAGCTCGGGCTCGGCCTGCTCGTCTTCGTCGAGGTCTATCTCGACAAGACCACGCCGGACGCCTTCGCCCGGTTCGCGGCCGCGGTCCGCCGCGCGCCCGAGGTGCTGGAATGCCACATGGTGGCGGGCGGGTTCGACTATCTCGTCAAGACGCGGGTCGCCGACATGGGGGCCTACCGGCGATTCCTCGGCGAGGTGCT
>JAIXZF010000218.1 GCA_027489835.1 Hyphomicrobiales bacterium | reverse complement strand
GGCTCCGGGTAGAAGCCCGAGGCGAGCCCGGCGAGATAGGCCGCGCCGAGCGCGGTCGTCTCGAGCACTTCGGGGCGGTCGACCGGCGCATCGAGCGTGTCGGCGAGGCATTGCATGGTCCAGTCCGAAGCGACCATGCCGCCATCGACCCTCAGGATGGCGTCGCCCGAGCCGGGCCAGTCCGCCCTCATCGCCTCGAGCAGGTCGCGGGTCTGGTAGCAGACGCTTTCCAGCGCGGCGCGGGCGAGCTCGTTGGGGCCGGTGTTGCGCGTCATGCCGAACAGGGCGCCGCGGGCCCCGGGGTCCCAATGGGGCGCGCCGAGCCCGACGAAGGCCGGCACGAGTATGACGTGCTGCTCGGGATCGGCGGCGGCGGCCATCGCGCCGGTCTCGGAGGCCTGCCGGATGAGCCTGAGCCCGTCGCGCAGCCATTGCACCGCGGCGCCGGCGACGAAGATGGCGCCCTCGAGCGCATAGGCGCGCTTGCCGCCGAGCTGGTAGGCGATAGTGGTGAGGAGGCGGCTGCGCGAGGGAACGGGCTCGTGCCCCGTGTTGAGCAGCGCGAAGCAGCCCGTGCCGTAGGTGGACTTCATCATGCCCGGCTCGAAGCAGGCCTGGCCCACGGTCGCGGCCTGCTGGTCGCCCGCCACGCCGCGGATCGCGATGGCCGCGCCGAGCAGCGCCGGGTCGGCGACGCCGTAGTCGCCGGCGCTGTCGCGGACCTCGGGCATGAGGCTCGCGGGCACGCGGAACAGGCGCAGGAGCTCGTCGTCCCACGCGCCGGTCCGGATGTCGAGCAGCATGGTCCGCGAGGCGTTGGTGGCGTCGGTGGCGTGGACGCGCCCCCCCGTGAGCCGCCAGATCAGGAAGCTGTCCACCGTGCCGAAGGCGAGTTCGCCCCGCTCGGCGCGGGCGCGCGCGCCCGGCACGTTGTCGAGCAGCCAGGCGATCTTGGTCGCGGAGAAATAGGGATCGAGCAGCAGGCCGGTGCGGGCGCTGACGAGCCCCTCATGGCCGTCCGCCTTCAGCTGCGCGCAGATGGCGGCGGTGCGCCGGTCCTGCCAGACGATGGCGCGCGCGATGGGAGCGCCCGTCGCGCGGTCCCAGATCAGCGTGGTCTCGCGCTGGTTGGTGATGCCGAGCGCGGCGATGCGGGAGGGATCGGCGCCGGCCCTGGCGATGGCATCGCGCATCACCGCCAGCGCGCCCTGCCAGATGTCCTCGGGCTCGTGCTCGACCCAGCCGGAAGCAGGGTAGTGCTGGGCGAATTCCTCCTGCGCGACGGCGGCGATGGTCAGGTCGGGGCGAAAGAGGATGGCCCGGCTCGACGTCGTGCCCTGATCGAGGGCCAGCACGAAGCTCTCGGCCGCGTTCGTCATTTCGTCATCCTCCCCCGCGCCGTCCTGGAAAAGCGGCGCTTGTCCGAAAGGTAAGCTATCGCAGTAACGGGATGTCAAATCTTGTCCCCGACAGTCGCGCCGACATGACGACACGACCTCCGGGATCCATGCCAGAGCTTCCAAAGCTGCCCGATCTCGTGGTCCTGGTCGCGGAGCCGAGCGCCCATATGCGCCGCATCATCCGCGAGATCATGATGCGGGCGGGCATCAAGCGCATCCTCGAGGCGACGGACGGGGCTGAGGCTCTGGCCCAGTACACGATGCTGGTCCCAGACATCGTCATCCTCGAATGGGACATCCCGATGCTGTCGGGCGAGGACTTCATCAAGCTGGTGCGGACCAGCCCCGAGACCTGCAAGCGCGACACACCGATCATCGTGACCCTCGGGACCGCCAACAAGAACGTCGTCGACATGGCGATCAAGCTCGGGATCCTCGATATCCTGGCCAAGCCGCTCTCGCCGAAGTCGCTGTCCTCGCGGGTGCACCAAGCCGTCATCAGGGCGCGCGAGGCCCAGCGCCAGCGGGTCAAGACCATGCGGCACCAGACGCCCACCATCGCGCGCGCTGTTGCAGCCTCTGCCTGATCCGCGTTACCCTGCGCCCGAACCCGGCGATCGCCCCCTCTGGCTGAGCGCCGCTTGCAAGGATTTCTGGTTGTGGGCATGGACGACAGGCCGCCTCCCGGCGCGCCGATGCCGGCTTTGCCGGTCCGTGGCGCGTCCACCGCGATGGCAGCGGGCAGCGCGCACGAGTTCTACGCGGCGCTCGACCTCGGCACCAACAATTGCCGCCTTCTCATCGCCCAGCCGGCGCAGCACGGCTTTCGCGTGGTGGATGCCTTCTCCCGCATCGTCAGGCTCGGAGAGGGGCTGTCCGCCTCGGGCCGGCTGAGCGGACCCGCTATGGAGCGCGCGATCGAGGCGCTCGCCGCCTGCAGCGCCAAGATGAAGCTGCGCCGCGTCACCCGCGCTAGGCTCGTCACCACCGAAGCCTGCCGCGCCGCGTCCAATGGCGGCGAGTTCGTGGCCCGCGTGGCGGCGGAGACGGGATTGCAGCTCGAGATCGTCGACCAGCGCACCGAGGCGATGCTCGCCGTGACGGGCTGCGCGGCGCTTGCCTCGCCCGAGGCCGACGGGGTGATCGTCTTCGACATCGGAGGCGGCTCGACCGAAATCGTCTGGCTCGGCGGGCGCTCCTCCGGGCGCAGCCCGGCCGAGCGCATCCAGACCTGGGAATCGATCCCGATCGGCGTGGTCTCGCTGGCCGAGCGCCATGG
>JAIXZF010000376.1 GCA_027489835.1 Hyphomicrobiales bacterium | reverse complement strand
TGGTCGCCGGTCCGCAACCTCGACATCGGTGTCGAAGTTCTGTACAGCCAGGTCAGCCTGAAGGGCACCCCGGTCGCCAACGGCGCCCGCGCCGGTACCTTCACCAAGAAGGACGACGCTCTCGTCGCCCGCGTCCGCATCCAGCGCGACTTCTGATAACTGTCCCTTCGGGGATCGTTGCAGGGAAGCCCCGGGGAAACCCGGGGCTTCTTTTTGTTTGGGGCCCTGTCGCGGCGGCTTCGCCTGGGCCGTAGTTCGTCTTCCGGCAGGCTCCTGGGGCATCCGCTTCCCCGGATGCGGCACCGCTGCCGGCTGCGGCTCCGAAACGGGCTGCTGACTGACTTCAAACAGCCCCGGTTTCGTCTTGACTCCCTTCCGGTTTCGTCGCCCGATGGGGGCAGGGGTCTAGCGATCGCAAGCGGCCCGGCCACGATGGTGGCCGGAGGACGCGCGGTCGCCGGTAGGGGAGGCGATCATGTGCCAGCCAAGGAAATGGTGGTGGGGCCTGTTGCCTGTGCTGCTGCTCTGGGTGCTGGCCAATTGGCAGAAGACCGATCTCGTCGCAGCCGACGTGAAGGCGCGCGCGGAGGCTGCGGGCCTTGCCGCAGCCGGCGCCGTCCCCGGCCTTTCCCCGGTCACCGCCATCGTCTCGGGCCGCGATGTCAGCCTCGCGGGCGATGTCCGCAGCGCCCGGCTGCAGCCCGAAACCCTGAACGCCGTCGACCGTGAGTTCGGGGTCCGGCGCGTCGGAGGCGGCGTGCGCTTGGCGCAGCCGCTTAGGCCGTATCTTTGGTCGGCGCAGCGCGAAGGCTCGCGCATCCTGCTGTCTGGCGTCGTGCCCAACGCCGAGGTCAAGGTCGCCAACGCCGAAGCCGCGGCGCGTGCGATTCAGGGCGCGGTGGTCGACGATCAGCAGCGCATCGCCTTCGGCGCGCCCGAGGGCTTCGCGGAGGCCACCGCTTCCGTGATCCCGGAACTGGCGCGCGTGTCCTCCGGCAAGGCGACGCTCAGCGATGCACAGATCTGCTTCGAAGGCGTCGCGACGACTCCCGATGTCTTCGTCGAGATAGGCCAGCGGCAGGCCCGCGCGCCCGAGGGCTTTACCCGGCAGGCTTGCGCCGTCACCCCGCCCACCGTCAGCCCCTATCTCTGGTCGGCGGTGAAATCCGCTGCAGGGTCCATTACCCTGTCCGGATTCTACCCGTCGGATGCCGTCCGCTCCGAGATCAACACCATCGTCCGGGCTGCGAGCCCCGGAGCGACCGTGACCGACGCCATGCGTCCGGCCCTCGGCGCCCCGCAGGGTCTCGTCGCCATGATCACGGCGGCTGCCGGGCAGCTGTCGCAGCTGGTCGAAGGCACGGCGAGCCTGTCCAACGCGGTCTATGCGGTCACCGGGCGCGGCCCCGCCAGCTTCGACGCGTGCGACGCGTTGCGCCGCGCGTTGCCGGGCCAGCTTTCTCAAGGCTTCTCGCTCGGCTCGGCCGAGATCGCCTGCCCGCCGCCCCCTCCGCCTCCGCCGCCCCCTGTCATCGTCGCGCCGGCGCCGCCGCCGCCCCCGCCGCCGGTCGCCGAACTGCCACCGCCGCCGCCGCCCGCGCCGGTCGTGCTGGGCAGCCCGGTCGCGCTGTCATGGAGCGCCAGCAAGGACAGGCAGGGCCTCACCCTTTCGGGTCAGGCGCCGTCCGACGCCGCCCGCGAGAAGCTTCTGGCCGCGGCGCGGGCCGTGGCGCCGGGCGACGTGGTCGACAATCTCGTCACCGAGGCGGAGCTGACGGATGCGGAGGCGTACGAAGCGCTCACCCAATCGGCGCTGGCGCAGCTCGCGCGCCTCGACATCGGCACGGTCCGCATCGAGGACAAGGCTCTGACGATTCAGGGCCTGACCTGCCGCGAAGCGACCCGGCTCGAGGTCGAGACCGGGGCAGGGGCGGGCCTTCCGCCCGGCTACAGGGCATCCGGCCAGGTCGCCCTGCGCCAGACGGGCTGCTCCGCCTGCCAACTGGCCGTGGACGAGGCCATGAACGGCCGCAGTCTCCAGTTCGAGCAGGGCAGCGCCGGCCTCGCCGACGACGCGGCGTCCCGCACGCTCCTCGATGACCTGGCCAATGCGCTGCGCGCCTGCCCGAATGCGCGGATCAGCGTCGAGGGACACACCAACAGCGATGGCGACCGCGACCGCAACCGCCGCCTGTCAGAGGCGAGGGCGCGCGCCGTGGCGGAGGCGCTCGCCTCCCGCGGGCTCAACGCGGCCAACCTCACTCCGGTAGGGTATGGCCAGGACAGGCCTCTGATCCCGCACGGCTCGGACGAGGCGCGCGAGAAGAACCGCCGTGTCCAGTTCACCGTCGTCGAACCCTGAGTTCGGAAAGGCCGGCTCCATGTTCTACCTGATCGCGCAATTCGGCTGGTGGCTGATCCTCGCTCTGATGATCGGCGCCTTCGTCGGCTTTCTCACCTGTACCCGGGACGAGCCCCGGCGCTGGGGCTGGCTCCCGGCCCTGCTCGTCGCGGCGTTCGCCGCGCTGCTTCTGACGCTCTTCCGCGTCATCAACGGCGTGCCGGCGCTCTGGCTGGAGACGGGCCTGCTGTTCCTGGGCTTCTATCTCGCCGGCTGTTGCCTCGGCTGCATCGTCAGGCAGAACTTCGTGGAAGCGCCGCTTCCAGCCGGCGGCGTGCCGGAGTGGAACCGCAATCTCGGCGATCCCGCCCCGCCGCTCGGGATGGCCAGCGAGTCCCCGCTCATCGAGCCCGGCGTGCGCGCCTGGCAGATGGACCTCACCGGCGTCGAGCGGCCCATGCCCGCTGCCGAACCGGAACGCGTCTTCTCCCCCGCTCCGTCGGTGCCAGGCATCGCGCCGGGCGGCGTCAGGGGCTGGCATGTCGACCAGACGGACGCCGTGGCCGAGCCGGAGGTCGTGGCCGCGGCGTCGCCGCTGGCCAAGGTCGCGGGCGAGGACGCCATAGAGGGCGCGCGCCCCGTCGGGCTTATGGCGCCGCGCGGCGGTAAAGCCGACGACCTCAAGCTCATTCGCGGCATCGGCAAGCAGAACGAGGGGCGTCTTCACGGCCTCGGCATCTGGCATTTCGACCAGATCGCGGCCTGGACCGCCGACAACGCGCTGTGGGTCGGCTCCTACCTCGCCTTCCCGGGCCGCATCGAGCGCGAGGGCTGGGTCGCCCAGGCCAGGGACCTGGCGGCAGGGGTCGACACCGAGTTCGCCAAGCGCGTCAAGCGCGGCGAGGTCGCCACTTCGCGCGACGACGGCACGCTCGGCCAGGGCAATGTGGACAAGCCGGGGCCCAGGAAGGCCTGAGCGATCGCGGGCGCTGCCTCGCGGCGCGCCCGCTCTGCCCCGGCTTCAGCCACCGGCGGCCTTCAGCGTTTTGCCTCGTCCGCGCGGGCGCACAGCCGAGCGATGCGGCCGAGAATCTCCTTGCCCGACAGGATGGGCGCGTGACCCTGTCCGGCCACCGTGAAGGTCTCGCAGGCCGGATGCCGCGCCGCCATGGCCCTGAGCGTATCGTCTGAGAGCAGGTCCGAATTCGCGCCGCGCAGCACGAGCATGGGCGCGTGCTT
>JAIXZF010000064.1 GCA_027489835.1 Hyphomicrobiales bacterium | reverse complement strand
TCCTTCACCGGCTCGACGCGCGTGGGCAAGATGATCGGGCACGCGCTGTTCGAGCGCGGCGCGCGGATGCAACTCGAAATGGGCGGCAAGAACCCGCTGATCGTGCTGGATGACGCGCCGCTCGAGCTGGCCGTGGACTGCGCGCTGCAGGGCGCCTTCTACTCGACGGGTCAGCGCTGCACGGCCTCCTCGCGCCTCATCGTCACGCCCGGCATCCACGCTGCGTTCGTGGCGCGGCTGAGCGAACGCATGAAGGCGCTGACGGTCGGGGATGCGCGGGACGCCGCGACCGAGATCGGCCCCGTTGTGTCGGCCGCCCAGCTCTCCAATGCGGAGCGCTATCTCGAGATCGGCCGGAAGGAGGGCGCGCGGCTTGCCCTCGGCGGCGAGCGGCTGGACGGCAGGACGCCCGGCCACTACCTCAGCCCTGCCCTCTTCACGGAGACCAGCAACGCGATGACCATCAACCGCGACGAGATCTTCGGCCCCATCGCGGCGGTGATCCCGGCCCGCGACTATGAGGAGGCGCTGGCGATCGCCAACGACACCGAGGCCGGGCTCTCCAGCGGGATCGTGACTGGCAACACGAAGACGATACGGCACTTCCGCGAGAACGCCGAAGCGGGCATGGTCCAGGTCAACCTGCCGACGGCCGGGATGGACTTCCACGCGCCCTTCACGGGCCGAAAGCACGCCGGCTATGGCCCGGCCGAGAAGGGCAGCTATGCGCGGGAGTTCTTCACGGCCGTCAAGGTCACCCATGAGCGCTTCATCTGACACCGAGACCTGATGCCGGGGAGCGATCGAACGATCGGAAACGCAATGGCCAACGATCCCCTTCTTCGCGCCGATGGCAGGCCGGACGACCGCATGGGCGTCGAGGCCGTCGAACGGGCGCTGAGCCTGCTCGACGCCCTCGGCTCCGTGGAAACGGCGCTGTCGCTCAAGGAGCTCGCGCTGAAGACGGGCCTGTCCAAGGCCACGATCCTGCGCCTGACGGTGTCGCTGGAGCGCTTCGGCTATGTCGGCCGCAGCCTGACGGGAGCCTACCAGCTCGGCCCGACGCTCTGGCGACTGGGCTCGGTATTCCGGCAGAACCTCGAGCTCGAGCCGATCATCCGGCCGGCGATGCAGGCGCTGGTGTCGCTGACCCAGGAAAGCGCCTCGTTCTGGATACCGCGCGGCGAGGAGCGCATGTGCCTGTTCCGCCAGAACTCGCCCCGCAGCGCGCGATCCCATGTCGAGGAGGGCGAGAGCTCGCCCATCGGCAAGGGCTCGGGCGGCCATATCGTCGCCTATTATCTGGGCCTTCCGACGCGGTTTTCCGAGGACATCCGCTCCGAGGGCGTCGTGGCGACGCTCGGTGACCGCGACCCGGATGTCGCCAGCGTGTCCGCCCCCGTGCTGGGGCCGAACCGCGAATTCGTCGGCGCGCTGGTGCTGGCCGGCATCCTCAACCGCTTCGAGGCGCATGTGCCGGACTACAAGGTGATCGTGAAGCAGGCCGCCGCCTCCATCACGCGCCAGCTGGGCGGCGAGCCTGACGCCGCATCGATCCGCCCCGGAGAGCGCAAGGAATGAGCCTGCCCCTTGATGGCGTCCGCGTCCTCGATCTGTCGAACGTGCTCGCCGGCCCGTTCTGCGGCTACAACCTCGCCCGGCTCGGCGCGGAGGTCATCAAGGTCGAGAACCCGGATGGCGGCGACCTCGCCCGCAAGCTCGGGGCCGATCCCGAGATGGCGAAGCGTCTGATGGGCCTGTCCTTCGTCGCGGTGAATGCCGGCAAGCAATCCGTGACGCTGGACCTCAAGAATCCCAACGGGAAGGAGGCCTTCCTGCGCCTCGTCGAGCGCAGCGACGTCGTGCTCGAGAATTTCCGGCCGAAGGTGATGGAGCGCCTCGGGCTCGGCTATGCGGTGCTGGCCGCGCGCAACCCGAAGATCATCTACTGCGCCATATCAGGCTTCGGCGAGGACGGCCCCTGGGCCGGGCGCCCGGCCTACGACCAGATCGTGCAGGGCCTTTCGGGCGCGATGAGCGTGACGGGGGATGCCGAAACCGCGCCGCTGCGCACCGGCTTTCCGATCTCCGACACCATCGCGGGGCTGACCGCGGCCTTCGCGATCTCGGCGGCGCTGGTCGAGCAGCGCGCCACGGGGCGCGGGCGCCGGCTCGACGTGTCGCTGCTCGAAGCGACGCTGGCCGCGATGGGCTGGGTGGTGTCGAACCACCTCAACGCCGGCGTGAATCCGGAGCCGATGGGCAATGAGAACGTCACGGCTGCGCCCTCCGGCACCTTCCGCACCGCGAGCGGACCGCTCAACATCGCCGCGAACGAGCAGAAGCAGTACGAGGCGCTGTGCGACCTCGTGGAGCGCCCGGAGCTCAAGACCGATCCCCGCTTCGCCGACCGGCAATCGCGCAAGACCCATCGCGCCGCGCTGAAGGCAGAGCTCGAGGCCGCCCTTGCGAGCAAGGGCGCCGAGGAGTGGGAAGCCCTGTTCAATGCGCGAGGCGTGCCGGCAGGCTGCGTCCTCACCGTGCCGCAGGTGCTCCGGGAGGAGCAGGTCACCGGCCGGCATTTCGTCGAGGCCATCGACGGGGAGACATCCTCGGGCTCCGCGCTGCGCGT
>JAIXZF010000056.1 GCA_027489835.1 Hyphomicrobiales bacterium | reverse complement strand
TCCGCCGACACCACCAAGATCCAGTCCGCCTTCGGCGCCTCCGCCTCGATCGCGCTGCGCAACACGCTGCTCTTCCTCGGGGCGACCGTGATGATGATCATCACCAGCCCGCGCCTGTCCATGCTGGTGCTGGGCGCCATTCCGCTCATCGTCATCCCTCTGGTGCTGTCGGGACGCGGCGTCCGGCGGCGCGCCCGCGCCGCGCAGGACAAGCTGGCCGAGGCCTCCGCCTACGCGACCGAAGCTATCGGCGCGTCGCGCACCATGCAGGCCTTCGGCGCCGAGGCCGAGACCACGCGCCGCTTCAGCCTCGCCGCCGAGAATGCCTACGAAGCGGCCCGCGTCTCCACCGCCTCCCGCGCCTGGCTCTCGGGCTTCGGCATCTTCATGGTCTCGGCCAGCGTGGTCTGGGTGCTCTGGACGGGCGCAGCCGACGTCATGGCCGGCACCATGACGGGCGGGCGGCTGTCGCAGTTCGTGCTCTACGCCGTGTTCGCGGCGTCCTCGCTCGGCCAGCTCTCGGAGGTCTATGGCGAGATCCAGGCGGCCGCCGGCTCGGCCAGCCGCCTTGGCGAACTCCTCGCCGCGCGGCCGGCCGTCGCGCCGCCGCCGAACCCGGCGCCGCTGCCGAGCCGGATCGCCGGCGCGCTCTCGTTCAGCCATGTCGGCTTCCGCTATGCTGGCCGCGAGGATGCGGCGCTCGACGACTTCACCCTGCTGGTAAGGCCCGGCGAGCGCGTGGCGCTCGTCGGCCCCTCGGGCGCCGGCAAGAGCACCGTGTTGCAGCTGGCCCTGCGGTTCTACGATCCGCAATCGGGCGTCATCACGGTCGACAACATCGCCTCCACAGGCGCGGACCCCACCGATTGGCGCCGGGCCTTCGCGCTGGTGCCGCAGGACCCGGTGGTGTTCGGCGCGAGCGTGCTCGACAACATCCGCTATGGCCGGCCCGATGCCAGCGAGGCGGAAGCGGTGCGCGCGGCCCAGCTCGCCGCGGCGCATGAGTTCATCATGGAGCTGCCGGGCGGCTACGCCACCGACATCGGCGAGCGGGGCGTGACGCTATCGGGCGGCCAGCGCCAGCGCCTCGCCATCGCGCGCGCCATCCTCAAGGATGCGCCGATCCTGCTGCTCGACGAGGCGACCTCGGCGCTCGACTCCGAAAGCGAGCGCGCCGTGCAGCAGGCGCTGGAAGGGCTGATGACCTCGCGCACCACGCTGGTGGTGGCGCACCGGCTGGCCACGGTGCTCTCCGCCGACCGCATCGTGGTGATGGACAAGGGCCGCATCGTCGAGGAGGGCACGCACGAGGCGCTGGTGGCGCGGGGCGGGCTCTATGCGCGCCTTGCCGAGCTGCAGTTCGGCGGGCTGGAGCAAGGCTAGGGCTTTCATGGTAGAGACGGCCGCATGATGCGTCCGCTTCGCCTGTTCCTTGCCGCGTTCGACCGGTTCATCGCCCATGACGGCTGGGCGATCGCCAGCCACATCGCGCTGTCGATCCTGATGTCGCTGTTCCCCTTCCTCATCCTGGTGACGGGCCTTGCCGGCGTGTTCGGCACGGAGAACCTCGCCAACGAGGTGGCGCGGCTGCTGCTGGAGGCCTGGCCCAAGGAGATCGCCGAGCCGGTGGCGAACGAGATCCGCTCCGTGCTGACGGCGATCAGGGGCGACGCGCTAGCGGTCGGCGCGGTGCTGTCGCTCTATTTCGCGTCG
The DNA here is from genome assembly GCA_027489835.1 of Hyphomicrobiales bacterium. Taxonomy (GTDB): domain Bacteria; phylum Pseudomonadota; class Alphaproteobacteria; order Rhizobiales; family Beijerinckiaceae; genus Allobosea. The sequence continues at coordinate 1,746 of JAIXZF010000056.1, read as the reverse complement.
TCCGGCGTCGAGAGCCTGCGCATCGGGCTCAACCGGGCCTACGAGGCCTATGAATGGCGCGCCTGGTGGATCACCCGGCTCGAATCCATCGGCTACGTCATCGCGGCCGCGCTGGCGCTGATCGCCTTCGCGTTCCTGATCGTGCTGTTCCCGCTTGGCTGGAAGACCATGATCCTCTGGGTTCCGCGCCTCGAACCCTTTGGTTGGGTGCTCGGTCTCGGCCGCGTGGCGCTGGCTTCACTGATCATCGCCTTCGCGCTGTGCACGGCGCATCGGCTGCTGCCGGCGGGCCGCATGGGCTGGTCGGCGCTGATGCCCGGCATCGCCTTCACGCTGACCTTCTGGCTGCTCGGCGGCCTGCTGTTCGGCGCCTATCTCGGCTCCTTCGCCGGCGCCTACGTCACGACCTATGCCGGGCTGGCGACGGCGATGATGGCGCTCGTCTTCCTCTATGTGCTGTCGGCGATCTTCCTGCTCGGCGCCGAGATCAACGGCGCCATCGAGGATCAGCAGAAGCCCCGGCCCAAGCTGGCCGAGGCGCTGTCCACCTTCTGAGCTGAACACCCCCGCCATCGTGCAATCTGGTTAACCGGTCGTCAGTGTTTTGATGGCAAGTTGAGTGCGCTTCAACCCCAGGTTACGCGCCCGTGTACGTCGTCCAGAACGCCATCGGCTGGAAATACATCTCCCAGGAAGAGCTTCTGTTCTTCATGGGGCTGGCCTCCGCCGTCTTCCTGGTCATGGCCTACCTGATGGACGTTCTGATGAGCCGCCTGAGCTTCGGCATCATCATGAACACGATGCTTCTGGTGCTGGGCGCCGGGCTTGGCCTGCTCGGGATGATCTGGTTCGAGATGCCGCCCACGCGCAAGGATTTCCTGCCGACGCTGTTCGCTTGCGGCGTGTCCGCTGTGACTTTGCTGGTCATCATGGCGGCGTTCAAGCGGGCGACTTAACGCGTCCGCATCGGTCCGTCGCCCGTCAGCTTTTGCCCGCAAGCGGGTGCAGATCCCTCACCATCGCCTTCAGCCGCTCGTCGAGCACGTGGGTGTAGATCTGCGTCGTCGAGATGTCGGCATGGCCGAGCAGCTCCTGCACGATCCTGAGGTCCGCGCCATTCTGCAGCAGATGGCTGGCGAAGGCGTGGCGCAGCACGTGCGGGCTGACGAGGTCGGCACGCAGTCCCGCCGCCGCTGCCGCGAGCTTCAGTTCGCGCGCGAAGGCCTGCCGGGTGAGGTGTCCGCTCTCGCTGTCGGCAGGAAAGAGCGGAGCGGAGCCCGAGGCGCCCGGCCTGGCCGAAAGCTCGAGCCAGGTCGCGGCCATGCGCTTGGCGGCGTGCGTCAGGGGCACCAGCCTCTCCTTGGCGCCCTTGCCGCGCACGATGAGGTAGTCCTCCTTCGAGCGGGCCGCGGACAGCGGAAGGCTGACGAGCTCCGAGACGCGCAGGCCGGTCGCGTAGAGCAGTTCGAGCAGGCAGCTCAACCGCGCGGCGCGCAGCTTCTCGCCCATGCTGCTCGCCGGGTCGTCCAGCGGCTCGCGCGCGACGGCAAGCAGCCGGTCGACGTCCTTGACGCCCATCGTCTTCGGCAGGGGACGGGCCCGGCGCGGGCCCGACAGGGCGGCCGTCGGATCATCCGGCCGGTGGCCTTCGGCATAGAGGAAGCGGTGAAGCTGGCGCAGCGAGGAAAGCCTGCGGGCCGCCGAGGAGGCCTTCAGCCCGCGGCGGGACAGCTCCGCCAGATAGGC
>JAIXZF010000151.1 GCA_027489835.1 Hyphomicrobiales bacterium | reverse complement strand
GCGCGCGCGTTGGCCTCGCCGGAGTTGAGCGACACCTCCCGCTCGACGGACCAGCCGCCCATCAGAACCGCAACATGCTTCGCCATGGGGATCGGCGCTCTCCATTCCCGAATCTTGCCACGGAGTCTGGACCGCCAGACGTTAGGGAGTGGTTAACCATGAGCGGACGCTCGCAACCCTGCGCCGCGTTGACGGCTGTCAAATACATTAGCATACTCTAATGTATCACCGGCCTTCCCCTCGTCCCGTTCGGAGCCCTTACATGACCAGAAACGTCGGCGGCCTGGACCACACCCTGCGCATCGTCGCGGGCATCGCCCTGCTCGGCTTCGCTGTCCTGTCCTCCAGCTCATGGTGGTGGGTCGGCCTCATCGGCATCGTGCCGCTCGGCACCGCCCTCGTGCGCTGGTGCCCGCTCTACACAGTCCTCGGCGTCAGCACATGTCCCACACAGGCGAAGCGGGCAGGGTGAAGGCGGCCTGACCCTCGGCGCCTGCCGTGACGCAGCGGCATGAATTGATTTGACCTCTCTGCCTGCCTAACCTCATCCTGCCGGGAGGTGTCGGGACGGGGAGCGGAGCATGAGACTCTTTCTTCTGGCCATTGTCGCTCTGGTTCTGGCGGGCCCTGCCCTCGCCCAGGCGCCGAACTACCTTAACGATCAGGCCATGTTCCAGAAGGGCTGGTCGGAACTCGTCGAGAAGATGGGCCCGGGGGTCGACGTCGCTGAGATCGTGATCCGGCCGGAAGCGATCGAGGTGAAGGCGCGTGCCGAAGGCGGAGGCGCCCGCATCGACCGCTGGCAGGTCGGCTTCACGCGGATCATGACGATCGCCCTGCATCGCGCCTCCGGACCGAGGCCGGAGGTGCCCTCCGGTCCCGTTCGCGACATCGAGAGCGGCTTCTTCGGCCTGCCATCCGTTCCCATCGACCGACTCTGGCCGATCCTGGAAAGCGCCCTCGCCCGGGCAAGGCTGGAGGATGCAGGCCGGATCTCCTCGGTCCGGATCGCGCGGCAGGTCACGCTGCTGCCCAATCCGGCCTATGGCGAGGTGCGCTGGACGATCGGCGTCGCCAGCGACCGCGAGACCGCGAGCATCACCACCGATCCGGGCGGCAGGATCATGGGCGTCGACATCGCCGGCACCAACCGGGGCCGCAACAGGAACTTCCTGGAGCAGGACGAGTGGCCGCTGGCCGACGCGCAGGCGTCCTTCAGGACGATCGTCGGCGCGAAGCCGGAGGTCTACGAGATCGACGTCTCGCGCACGACGATCTCAATGAAGGCCGTTGCGGCGGGCAATCCGCGCTCCACGACATCGTGGATGTGGGACGGGGGCGCGTTTCGCCGCGATTTCGTCGACATGCCCAACACGGACCTCATTCGCAACAACGGCAACCTCCCCTTCTCGCTGGACGAGGTAGACCTCGCCAAACTGCCCGCCATCCTCAAGGCCGCCCGCGAAAGGGAGCCGAGCGGCAATGCGCGCATCATGATCGCGAAGGCCGTCAAGGAACGCGTGCCGGTGGGCACGCCGAAGGTGACGTGGCAGGTCCAGATGGTGGATGGCCGGCGGCAGATCCCCCTGTTTGGCGAGGATTTCTCGGAACGCACGGTCGTGAACCTCACGCCCGACGGCGCGGTGGCCGCGGTGCTGCTGCCCAAGAGCCTGCGGCCCAAGGTCGACAGATTGAGCCCCGACGCCGTGCTCGCGGCGCTCGAAACGTTGCAGACCTCGCTGGGCAAGAATGCGCGGCTCTTCGAGGTGAGCTTCAACGCCGATCAGGTGGCGCTGGCGATGATCTCGCCCAGCCAGCCGGGCATGACCTTCGAGGTGGCGCTGCGCGAGAAGCTGGAGGAAACGTCGCCCCGCTCGGTCTCGATGGTCAATCTGCGCTCCACCTTCGCGTTCGGGGATCTCGCGCGCCTCGACAAGGCCAACCTCGAAAGCATCCTCGTGCGGGCCCGGGCGGCCATCCCCATTCCCGGAGCGCAGATCCACCGCATCCGCATCTGGAGCGGGGAGCCGTTCTGGCGCCCGAGGCAGGGCATGCCCTATCTCGACATCCGCGTGGGCGTGCCGCCGCGCTTCGACGTGGGCGGCTATGTGGTGTTCACCGCCGACGGGAAGTTCGTCGAAACGGTGAAGTGATGCTGGCTTCGGGGCCAGGCCAGCCTGCCGCTTCGCTTCTTGCCGATGCAGCAGTGACGCGGTGCGAGATCGGGCATCGGCCGCTGATTGCGATGAGATGTTCGGCCCTCACGGCGACCAGACACATCCGGCAACAACTCGTCACATCATGATATTTGTCGGATTACACCCCTAAGCTTATCAGAAGAACCGGCAGAACCGCACGCCATCGAACAGTGAAGACAGTAAATTCGTGAGCAATCGCCACGAATGCGCAAGATGATCTGTCGCCAGATCGTTCGCGGTTGCAACGAAACCGGATCAATGAGAGCGTCAGATGCAAGATTTCTTTGGCTCGAGGCGCCTCGTCCCGCTGATCCTGCTGCTGACGCTGTCATCGGCCGGATGCGCCACGCTGAGGGATGGCATGCAGCACACGCTGGCCATCGAAACGACCGGTGCTTCGACCGCGACCTGCTATGTGATGCGGCAGGACCAGTCGCTCGGCGCCGTGATGACGCCAGGTCGCATCGAAATCAGCAAGAGCATCAAGGAACTCGATATCACCTGCCAGGCGCCGGGCTTCGCGGACGCCGTGGTCAAGGTGCCGTCGGAATGGGCGCAGAACGCCAAGCTCCAGATGCCCGAGGGCTACGTCGTCGATTTCGCCACCGGCGCCATGTGGCAACATCCGGTCAAGGTGACGGTGCCGATGCAGCGGCTGCCGGGCGCGCAGGAACCCGCAAGGCGCGGCCGCCGCACGTCTTGAGGGATCCGCGCCCGCCGCTCCGCGTCAGGACTTGCCGAGCCGCTTGATCTCCCAGTGCAGGTCGATGCCGGACTGGGCCTTGACCCGCGCGCGGACCTCCTCGCCCAGCGCCTCGATGTCGGCGGCTGTGGCGTCGCCCGTATTGATCAGGAAGTTGCAGTGCATCTCGCTGACCTGCGCGCCGCCCTTGCGCAGGCCCCGGCAGCCGGCCGCGTCGATCAGCTTCCAGGCGGAATGGCCGGGCGGATTCTTGAAGGTCGAGCCGCCCGTCTTCTCGCGGATCGGCTGCGCCGTCTCCCGGTGCTGCTGCACGGCATCCATCCGGGCCCGGATCACGTCGGGCGCTTCCGGCCGGCCCTCGAACACCGCGCCGGTGAAGATGAAGCCCTGCGGCGGATGGGAACTGCGATAGGCGAAGGCGAGGTCGGCATGGCTCAGCGTCCGGAACTCGCCATCGCGGCTGACGCCGCTCGCGCTCACCAGAACGTCCTTGGTTTCCCCGCCATTGGCCCCTGCATTCATGATGATCGCGCCCCCGATGGTGCCGGGAATGCCGTGGTAGAATTCGAGGCCGCCGAGCCCGGCCGCGGCGGCAGCCTCGGCCACACGCTTGTCGAGCGCGGCGGCGCCCGCCGTGATCCGCGTGCCCTCGGCGGAAACCTGCCCGAAGGCCTTGGCCGGCAGCCGGATCACCACGCCCGGTACCCCGCCATCGCGCACGATCATGTTCGAGCCGACGCCGAGAGTCTGGACCGGGACGTCAGCCGGCAGGCACTTCAGGAAGTAGGCGAGGTCCGCCTCGTCGGCGGGCGTGAATAGCGCCTCGGCCGGCCCGCCCACGCGGAACCAGGTGAAGGGACCCAGCGGCTGGTCGGCCAAAATGCGGCCGCGCAGCTCCGGCATCAGCGCCGCCAGGCGCGCGGCGAGCGAGATCGGGGTTTCGGTCATCGGCATGGGAGGCGAGTAGCGCCGGCTTTGCCCCGATGCAACAGCCCCGCTTCAGCCGCGCAGCGCGCCGGGGCCCGGCGTCGCGCCGGGCGGGCACTTGCCGAGGATGATCATGCCCAGCACCTCGTCCTGCGTCACGGCCTCGACCGGCGCCGTGCCGACAAGCTGGCCATTCTTCATCACCGCGACCCTGTCGCACAGGTCGAACACGTCGTGGATGTCGTGGCTGATCAGGAAGATGCCGATGCCCTGGCGCTTGAGCTCCTTGATGAGCTCGCCCACCTGCCGCGTCTCGGCCGGGCCCAGCGCCGCCGTGGGTTCGTCCATGATGAGGATGCGCGCGTCGAAATAGATCGCCCGTGCGATGGCGACGGACTGCCTCTGCCCGCCGGACAGGGCCTTCACCGGCTCCTTGAAGCGCACGAAATGTGGATTGAGGCGCTTCATCACCTTGCGCGTCTCGGCTTCCATCGCCGCGTCGTCGAGCATGCCCCAACGGTTCACCAGCTCCCGCCCGAGGAAGATGTTCGCGGCGGCGTCGACATTGTC
>JAIXZF010000049.1 GCA_027489835.1 Hyphomicrobiales bacterium | reverse complement strand
TTCGGATCCGGCACCTTGACCGAGACAACCGCCGTCAGTCCCTCGCGGCAGTCATCGCCGGTCAGCGCGACTTTTTCCTTTTTGGTGATGCCGGAGCTTTCGGCATAGCCGACGAGCTGGCGCGTCAGCGAGGCGCGGAAGCCGGCCAGATGCGTGCCGCCATCGCGCTGCGGGATGTTGTTGGTGAAGCACAGCACGTTCTCATGGTAGCTGTCGTTCCACTCGAGCGCGATCTCGACGCCGATGCCGTCCTTCTCGGATTTGAGCATGATCGGCCCCGGCCCGATCGGCGTCTTCGCGCGGTCGAGATAGCGCACGAAGGCCTCGACGCCGCCCTCGTACATCAGCTCCTCGCGCACCACCTCGGCATGGCGCGCATCGGTGAGGATGATGCGCACGCCCGAGTTGAGGAAGGCGAGCTCACGCAGACGGTGCTCGAGCGTCTTGTAGTCGAACTCGATCATCGTGAACGTGTCCTGAGAGGGCGTGAACGTCACCTCCGTGCCACGCTTGTCCCCGGCGGGGCCAACCACCTTCAGCGGCGCCACCGCATTGCCATGGCTGAACTCGATGAAATGCTCGAAGCCGGCGCGCCAGACCCGCAGCTTCAGCGACACCGACAGCGCGTTGACGACCGACACGCCCACGCCGTGCAGGCCGCCCGAGACCTTGTAGGAATTCTGGTCGAACTTACCGCCCGCGTGGAGCTGGGTCATGATGACCTCGGCGGCGGATATGCCCTCCTCGGTGTGGATGTCAGTGGGGATGCCGCGGCCATTGTCCGACACCGTCACAGAGCCGTCAGCGTTCAGCGTCACCGTCACGAGATTGGCGTGGCCGGCGAGGGCCTCGTCGATGGCGTTGTCGACCACTTCGTAAACCATGTGGTGCAGGCCCGAGCCGTCATCGGTGTCGCCGATGTACATGCCGGGCCGCTTCCGCACAGCGTCGAGGCCCTTCAGGACCTTGATGGAATCCGCGCCGTAATCGTCGGCGGGATCAAGCTTCGGTGCAGGCTCGGCCATGATGGAACTCAAATTCACGACATTTGATTCGAGTTCCGAATATAGGGTGCCCGACACCGGATTTCACCCTTTGCGGCTCAACAAAACGAAAAGCAAATCAGCGACTTGGTGAAAGTTTGTGGATAGGGGGAACCTGGGCCCGACCTTTGGGCACGGCGATCGCGCGCGGCAGGCGCCGCATGGGCGGCAGCGGGAGCCGGACGGCGCTTCAGCGGAGGGCCGAAAGGCCGTGCACCAGCGCGCCGCCGGCGAACAGCGCGGCGAGCGCCATGGACCAGACCGCTCGGAGAGGAAACAGGATGGGCTGCAGCACCAATCGCACGAGCCAGAAGATCGCGCCGCATGCGAGCAGGAAGGTGTCGGCAGCCTGTCCGAACCACAGCAGCGCCGTGCCGTAGAGACCGAAGACCAGGATCAGCATCAGGTTCAGCGTCTGCGTGACGGCGGCATTGACGGCCCCCGAGGGGGCGAGGCGGCGTGGCCAGCCCAGCATGGGCCAGAAGGCGACATGAAACGCAGCGAAGCCCAGATCGAACAGCGCCGCGGTCATCACCAGTCCGCCCTTGTCCATCACGCCTCCCACAGCGCCTTCAGGAACACGTCGCCATAGGCTTTGAGCTTGCGCGCGCCGACGCCGTTGATCCGGCCGAGCGCGTCGAGATCGCCGGGCTTGTCCCGCGCCATGTCCAGCAGCGTGCGGTCCGGAAACACCATGAAGGCGGCGATGCCCTCCTCGCGCGAGATGCTGGCGCGCAGCTTGCGCAGCCGCTGGAACACCGCCTCGTCCTCTGCGCCAAGCTCCGATGCGTAGGGCCCTGACGGGTTCCTGATGCGGGCCAGGCGCTCGCCCGACGTCTCGGCCCTCAGGCGGATGTTGTCCTGCCCCTTGAGCAGCGCCTCGCCCTTCTCGGTGACGATCAGCCCGCCGAACTCGTCACGGTGCGCCACGGCTCCCGCGGCGAAGAGCTGACGGATGACGCTCATCCAGCTTCTCGGCGCCTTGTCCTTGCCGACGCCGAAGGTCTTGATCTCGTCATGCTTCTGCTTGGCGATGGCGTCGGTCCGCTTGCCCACCAGCACGTCGGCGATGTGCGCGGCGCCGAAGCGCTGGCCGGTGCGGATCATGGCCGAGAGCGCCTTCTGCGCGTCGATCAGCCCGTCATAGAGCGCCTTCGATGGCGCGCCGCACAGATCGCAGCCCTGGCAGTTGACGGTGCTTTCGCCGAAGTAGCTGAGCAGCGTGCCCCGCCGGCATTGCGAGGCCTCGCATAGCGCGGCCATCGCGTCGAGCTTGCGGTGCTCCACGCGCTTGCGGTCCTCGCCCATCTCCTTCTCGTCGATCTGCCGGCGCCGAAGCGCGACGTCGTCCATGCCGTAGAGCGTCAGCGTCGCGGCGGGCAGCCCGTCGCGCCCGGCGCGGCCGATCTCCTGATAGTAGCTCTCGATCGAGCCGGGCATGTCGGCATGGATGACGAAGCGGA
>JAIXZF010000354.1 GCA_027489835.1 Hyphomicrobiales bacterium | reverse complement strand
CCGAACTTCCAGCCCAAAGCCTGACCTGCGAGGACACGCCCATGGCCACACCGGTCGAACTTCTGAAACAGGCCCAGGACGCCCGCGACGCTGCAAATCTGGCGCTCGCCAAGGCCGAGGCCGCGCTGGCCGCAGCAGGCGGCGTCGGCGCGGCGGCGGCGGGCATTGACCCGATCGTCTTCCAGCTCGCCATCTTCGCGCTCGCGGTCGCGGTCGGCTATTACGTGGTGTGGTCGGTCACGCCGGCGCTGCACACCCCGCTGATGTCGGTGACCAATGCGATCTCCTCAGTGATCGTGGTCGGCGCGCTGCTCGCGGTCGGCGTCAGCGCCGCGCCCGAGATGGGCAACGGGCCGCTCTGGGCCAAGGCCATGGGCTTTCTCGCCCTCATCCTGGCGGCGGTCAACATCTTCGGCGGCTTCCTCGTCACCGAGCGGATGCTCGCCATGTACAAGAAGAAGGGCTGACGCGCATGGCCGCCAATATCTCAGCCCTGCTCTATCTCGTCGCGGGGATCCTCTTCATCCTGGCCCTCCGGGGCCTGTCGCACCCGACCACCAGCCGCCAGGGCAACGTCTACGGCATGGCCGGCATGGCCATCGCCATCCTGACGACGGTGGTGTTCTTCCCGCCGGCCGGCTTCTCCGGCTGGTTCCTCGTCATCCTCGGCATCGGCATCGGCGGCGGCATTGGCGCCTACATGGCGAAAAAGGTGCAGATGACGCAGATGCCGCAGCTCGTGGCCTTCTTCCACAGCCTGGTCGGTCTCGCCGCCGTGCTGGTGGCAGGCGCTGCGCTCTATGCGCCCGAGGCCTTCGGCATCGGCCGTGTCGGCCAGATCAAGGCCGCCTCGCTGTTCGAGATGGCGCTCGGCGTCGCCATCGGCGCCATCACCTTCACCGGGTCGATCATCGCCTTCCTCAAGCTCGATGGCCGCATGAGCGGCAAGCCGATCCTCCTGCCGCAGCGCCACGCCGTGAACATCGGCCTCGGCGTCGCGCTAGCCCTGCTCATCGTGATCTTCCTGCGCACCGAGAGCCACGCGGTGTTCTGGCTGATCGTCATCGTCTCGTTCGCGCTGGGCGTGCTGCTGATCATCCCGATCGGCGGCGCGGACATGCCGGTCGTCGTGTCGATGCTCAACAGCTACTCCGGCTGGGCCGCTGCCGGCATCGGCTTCACGCTCGGCAACATGGCGCTGATCATCACCGGCGCGCTGGTCGGCTCCTCGGGCGCGATTCTCAGCTACATCATGTGCAAGGCGATGAACCGGAGCTTCATCTCGGTCATCCTCGGCGGCTTCGGTGCCGACGATGCCGGCGCTGCCGCTGCGACCGAGGCCAAGCCCTACAAGGCCGGCTCGGCCGACGACGCCGCCTACATCATGAAGAACGCGCAGAAGGTCATCATCGTGCCGGGCTACGGCATGGCCGTGTCGCAGGCGCAGCACGCGCTGCGCGAGATGGGCGACCTGCTCAAGAAGGAAGGCGTGGAGGTGAAGTACGCCATCCACCCGGTCGCCGGCCGCATGCCGGGCCACATGAACGTGCTGCTGGCGGAAGCCAACGTGCCCTATGACGAGGTCTTCGAGCTCGAGGACATCAATTCGGAGTTCGGGCAGGCGGACGTCGCCTTCGTCATCGGCGCCAACGACGTGACGAACCCGGCCGCGAAGACCGACAAGACCTCGCCGATCTACGGCATGCCTGTGCTCGACGTCGAGAAGGCGGGCACCATCCTGTTCGTCAAGCGCGGCATGGGCGGCGTCGGCTATGCCGGCATCGACAACGAGGTGTTCTACCGCCCCAACACCATGATGCTGCTCGCCGACGCCAAGAAGATGGTCGAGAGTATCGTCAAGGCTCTGGCGCACTGACGCCATCCGCCGCACCGGATCTGCAAGGCCGGCCGCGGGGCCGGCCTTTGCATTTGGAGGGATCTTCATGGACGCCGCCTTCACCATCAGGGACATGGAGCCAGCCGACCGCGAGGTCGTGATAGATCTGATGACCGCGCTCAACCGCTTCGAGGACCGCATCTCGGGCGACAGGGTGACCGACCGCCGCGGGGGCTTGGCCTGCCTCCTGGACGATGTGGAGAAGCTGCGCGAGCATGGTGGAATCCAGCTCGTTGCGGAGGCCGGCGGCGCCGTCATCGCCTATCTGAGCTGCGCGATCACGCACGGGGCGCCCTTCCTCAAGCCCGAGGTTCGGATGTATGCCTATGTCCATTCGCTGGTCGTGGCGGAGACGGCGCGCGGGCAGGGCATCGGCGAGGCCCTGATGCGGGCTGCCGAGGATTTCGCGCGTTCGCAGGGCATGCGCTCGCTCGCCGTCGGGCAACTCGCGGGCAATGAGGGCGCGGGCCGGCTTTACGAGCGGCTGGGGTTGAGGGCGCATGCCATCGAGCGCGTGAAATGGCTTGATTGACCCTTGCCGCGTTCACGGCTGCGAGAGGCCCGGCCCCCGGGGGCTCGACGGGCAGGCTTGGCACGGGCAAGGCGCAGCGACCGCCATCAGCAGGGATGTTTCGATGATGCGCATCTGGCTGCGACGCAGCTTCACGACGGCCGCCATCGTCGCCGGTCTGGTCTATCTGGCTTTCGCGACCTACCTGTTCGCGATCCAGCGCAGCATCGTGTTCCGGCCCGATGCGCGCGACGTAACGGAGGCCGTGTCCGGCCTGCCCGGCGCGGAGGCGGTGACGCTGGCGACCAGCGACGGCGAGACGATCAACGCCTGGTGGAAGCCGCCCCAGGAGGGCAGGCCGGTCTATCTCTACCTGCATGGCAACGGCGCGAACCTGACGCGCCGCTCGGGCCGCTTCCAGCGGATCACCGAGGACGGAGCGGGCCTGCTCGCCGTGAGCTGGCGCGGCTATGGCGGCTCGACCGGCAGTCCGAGCGAGGCGGGTTTCAGGCTCGACGGGGCCGCGGCCTATGACTGGCTGGCGGCGCGCGTGGGCGCGGACCGGATCGTCCTGTTCGGCGAGTCGCTTGGCACCGGCATCGCCATCTGGCTGGCCTCGGAGCGGCCGGCCCGGCTGCTGGCGCTCGATTCGCCCTATGCGTCCATCGCCGATCTCGGCGCGATGCGGTTTCCCTGGTTGCCCGTGTCGCTGCTGTCGCTCGATCCGTTCCGCAGCGTCGACCTCGCGCCGAAGGTGACGATGCCCGTCATTGCCCAGCACTGCACGCAGGACTGGCTGATTCCGCTGTCCGAGACCGAGCGCCTGATGCGGGCCTTCCCGCAGCCGCCGCGCCTCATCGTTATCGAGGGGCGGTGCCACATCCCGGATGTGTCGCGACTGCTGCTGCCGGCCGTCAGGGCCAGCCTCGCGGAAGCGAGGCCCCGCTGACGCCGGACTGCCGGGCGCGAATCAGAGGCGGAAGAAGCCTCCGATGCCGCCGCCGCTCCCGCCGCCGCTGATCCGGGCATTGCCGGCGCGGGCGATCTGGTTGTTGGGGTCGAGGCCGAGGGCGCGCTGGTAGCTCTCGCCAGCCTCGCGGGGCCTGTTGGCACGCTCGAGCGCAAGGCCGCGGCCGGCCCAGGCGTCGGCATTGCGGTTGTCGACGTTGAGCGAGGCGGTGAAGTCCTCCTGCGCCTTGTCGTACTGGCCGAGCTCGATCAGGCTCTGGCCGCGCGCGGTGTAGGGCGGGGCGTTGTAGGGGTTGCGGTCGATCGCGGAGTCGAAATCCTGCACCGCCTGCCGGTGGTTGCCCTGGCGCTGATAGACCAGCCCCCGTGCATGCAGCGCCTCGGCGCCCTCGGGGTTGAGCCGGATCGCCTGGTTGAGGTCGGCCACCGCCTCGCCGAGCTGGTTCTGCACGCGCAGCAGGTTGCCGCGCGCGAGATAGGCCGGGCCGTAGCT
>JAIXZF010000309.1 GCA_027489835.1 Hyphomicrobiales bacterium | reverse complement strand
TGCGCGAGACCGGCGACGATGTCGGCCTGCGCGGCGTGGGCCGCGGCTATCAGGCGGGCGACCTCGAGACCCTGTCGCAGATGGGCATTTCCAGCGCGCTGGTCTCGGCGCTGATCCTCGCGCTCTACGTCGACAGCAAGGCGGTGGCGGGGCTCTACACCTATCCGCAGCTGATCTGGCTGGTGTGCCCCATCGTGCTCTACGTGATGGCGCGCGTCTGGGTGCTGGCGCGGCGCGGGCAGATGCATGACGACCCGCTCGTCTTCATGATCACCGACTGGCGCAGCCAGGTCATGGGCGCGCTTACCGTCGTCATCTTCATCGCCGCCTCGACGCTGTGACCATGGCCGAGGCCACCTTGCCCGGCGCGGCCGAGGCACGGCCGGAGCCGCGGCTCTCCACCGCCCGGTCCTGGGGCGGGCTGGCCGCGCGCGGCAGCGCCGCCATCGATGCGCGCGACTGGCTGCGGAACCCGCGCGCCGTCATCGGCCCCGCGCTCGCGCAGGGCGCGGGCCGCAGTTATGGCGACAGCGGGCTGATCGACCAGGGCGCGATGATCGACGCTCGTGGGCTCGACCGCATCGAGGCCATCGACGCGAATGGCATAGCCGTCGCCGAGGCGGGGGTGAGCCTCGCCGCGCTGACCGCTCAGGCGCTGCCGCGCGGCTGGTTCCTTCCTGTCACGCCGGGCACGCGCTTCGTGACGCTGGGCGGGGCGCTCGCCAACGACGTTCACGGCAAGAACCATCATGCGCTCGGCACCTTCGGCCGGCACGTCGAATGGTTCGATCTCGCGCGCTCGGACGGGCGCGTGCTGCGCTGCTCGCCCGCGGAGAATGCCGGGCTCTACGCCGCCACCATCGGGGGCATGGGGCTGACCGGGCTGGTGACGCGGATGGCGCTGCGGATGATCCCGGTCAAGGGCCCGTTCATGCGGCAGGACACGCTGCCCTTCGCCAGCCTCGACGGTTTCTTCGACATCGCCGCGGCCTCCGATGGCAGCCATGCCTACACGGTGGCGTGGATCGACTCGCTGGCGCGTGGCGCCGCGCTCGGCCGGGGCGTGTTCTTTCGCGCCAACCATGCGGACGAGCCGGGGGAGGTGACGGCGCCGGCGCGGGCGCTGCCCTTCCTGCCCTTCACGCCGCCGGTGTCGCTGCTCAACCCAATCACGCTCGGGGCGTTCAACCGTCTGTACCGTTTCGCCAACCGGCGTGACTTGCGAGACGCGCTCGTGCCTTATCAGCCCTTCTTCTATCCGCTGGACCGCGTCTCGGGCTGGAACCGCGCCTATGGCCTCAGGGGCTTGCGCCAGCACCAGTCGGTAGTTCCGAAGGCCGTGGCGCGCGAGGCGGTGGCCGAGATGCTGTCGGCCACGCACAGGGCCGGGCAGGCCTCGTTCCTCACTGTGCTCAAGCTCTTCGGCGACGTGGCCTCGCCGGGGCTGATGTCGTTCCCGATGCCGGGGGCGACGCTGACGCTCGATTTTCCCCATCGCGGCGCGCGCACCGATGCGCTGCTCGGCGAACTCGACCGGATCGCCATCGCGGCCGGCGGGCGGGTGAACCCGTACAAGGATGCCCGTATGCCGGCTGCGACGTTCGAGGCGTCCTTCCCGCATTGGCGGGACTTCGCGCGCCATATCGATCCGGGCTTCAGCTCGAACTTCTGGCGGCGGGTGGCGGGCTAGCGCCGCCGCCTTTCCACACAGCTTGTCAATCGACACCGTGATCCCGGCCTTAAGCCGGGATCATGCGCCGCCGCCGCACAGGCTGACCTCGCTGCGCACAAAAAATCCCGGCTCGAGGCCGGGATGACGCTTGATGGGTGGATGGAGGGCCGGCGATCCCGGCCCCGTCTCTCACTTCACGGCGACCTTGCGCAGGTAATCCGTGACAATGCGGGCGACGCCGCGCGAGAGCAGGTCGTCGAAGGCGTCACAGAAGCGGTCGACATCGGCGCGCGTCGCGATCAGCGGCGGCTCCAGCCTGATGACGTTGCGGTTGTATTCGGTGAAGGCGACGAGCGTGTCGTATTCCTTCAGCATCAGCGCGCCGACGAAGCCGCAGAGCGAGCCCTTGAGCTTGTCGTCGAGCAGCGCGACCATCTGCTTGAGGCCGAAGGGCAGCGTCTCCGATACGTCGTTGAATTCGACGCCGACCATGAAGCCGCGCCCGCGTACATCCTTGATAAGCGACGGATGCTTGGCCTTGATCGCTTTCAGCCTGGCGATGAGGTGCGCGCCCTCGCGTTCGGCGTTGCCGATCAGGTCCTCGTCATAGAGGATGTTGAGGCCTTCGATGGCCGAGATGCAGGCTTCGCCGATGCCGCCGAAGGTGGCGGGGCCGTGGATCAGCGCGGTCTTCGGCTTGCCATAGGCCTTCATGTAGACCTCGCGCCGCGCGATCATGGCGGCCATGGCCGATTTCGAGCCGCCGAGCGACTTGGCGAGCGCGGTGACGTCCGGGATCACGCCATGCTCCTCGAAGGCGAAGAAGCGACCGGTGCGCCCGAGGCCGCACTGCACCTCGTCGGCGACCCAGAGCACGTCATGCTTGTCGCAGAGCCGGCGCAGCTCGCGCCAGAAGCTGGTGGGCGCCTCGATGATGCCGCCGCCGCCCTGAATGGTCTCCAGCACGACGATGCCGATGGAGGGATCGCTCTCGATGGCCTGGCGGATCGCGTCGATGTCGCCGAAGGGCACCTTCACGCGGTTGTCCACCAGTGCGAACTGCTGCTGGTAGAGCGTCGAGTCGGTGATCGAGAGCGCGCCCTTGGTTTTGCCGTGGAAGGCGTTGGCGGCGTAGATCACCCTGGATTTCTGCGGGCCCTGGGCCTGCTCGGCCACCTTGATGGCAGCCTCCATGGCTTCCGAACCCGACGAGCCGAGGAACACCATGTCGAGGTCGCCCGGCGCGATCTCGGCGAGGTTGTGGGCCAAAGCCGCCGCGTATTGCGACATAAAGGCCATGCAGATCTCGTGGCGGTTCTCGTCGGCGAAGCGCTTGCGGGCTGCGATGATGCGCGGATGGTTGTGGCCGAAGGCGACCGAGCCGAAGCCGCCGAAGAAGTCGAGGATGCGGCGCCCGTCATCGGTGATGTAGTGCATGCCCTCGGCGCGCTCGACCTTCACCTTGTCGAAGCCGAGCAGCTTCATGAAATGCAGCTGTCCGGGGTTGAGATGGGCGCTGAACAGCTCCCTGATGCGGGTCGTGGGAAGCGCCTTGGCGTCCTCGACGCCAAGCAGGCGGGGGCGGATTGGGGCTGCGTACTGGGCTCCGGTCGTGCGGAAATCCTGGGCTGCCATGCTCATCGGGTGATCCTCTTGGCGTGATGGGAAGGGCCCCGGCGCCTGCGGCGCCGGCCGGCCAGGGTTCAGGCGGTCAGGTTGCGGCGGTATTCGGCATAGGCGGCGACGAGCATGTCGCTGTCATTGTGCCGGGGGGTCCAGCCGAGCTCGCGCTTGGCCTTCGAGGTGTCGAGGATGCAGACCTCGTCCGCGATCAGATACTGCTCGGGGTCCATCAGCGGCCGGTTGATGAAATCGAGCGCGTCGAGCGTGCGCTTGACGGCCCAGGCCGGGGTCGGCAACAGGATCGAGCGGCTGCCCGCATGGCGGATCAGGTCGCCGAGCAGCTGGCGCACGGGCGGGGGATCGTCCGAGCCGAGATTGTAGGCGCTGTTCGGCACCCCGGCGCGCCAGGCCGCCTGGCAGGCGGAGGCGCAATCGAAGACCGAGATGAACTGATAGGGGTTCCTGCCGGCGCCGATCATCGGCACGGGCAGGTTGAGGTCGATCAGCTTGAACAGCTTGGACAGGATGCCGAGCCGGCCCGGCCCGATGATGAGGCGCGGGCGGAAGATCGAGATCGAGAAGCCCTTGGCGCGGTAATCCTCGCAGAGCTTCTCGGTGGCGAGCTTGCTCAGGCCGTACTCGCCGAGCGGGTTGGCCGGGTGGTCCTCCGTCTGCGGAACGGTGACCGAATGGCCATAGATCATGTCGGTGGTGAAATGCACCAGCCTGGTCGCGCCCGCGCGCTCCATCCATTCCAGGATGTTGCGGGTGCCGTCGAAATTCACCGGCCAGAAGAATTCGTGGCGCTTGGCCCGCGGCATGATGGGCGAGAGCATCTTGGCCGACAGGTTGTAGACCATGTCGCCCGGCTCGAGCGGGATCGCGGTCAGCGTCACCGGGTTGGTAACGTCGACGCGGATGAAGCGCGCCGTGCGGTAGGCGGCATGGGCGCTGTTGTGGATGTCCGCGATGATGACCTCTTCGCCCAGCGCGCAGAGGTCGTTGGCCAGCCTCTGTCCCACAAAGCCATCGCCGCCGATGATGATGTGTTTCATTTGTCGCCGCTCCTGTTCCAGATCGGGGCGTCGCGCCCCTCAGCTCTGTGCAATCAGGATCGTGCCCGCAACGATCAGGCCAATGCCCGCCAGGCGGGCGAGGCCGACATCCTCGGCGAAGAAGAAATAGCTGTAGGCGGCCACCACCACGTAGGCGAGGCTGAGGAAGGGATAAGCGTAGGAGAGCTGCACCTTCGAGAGCACGATGAGGTGCGAGGCCATGCTGATCACGAAGGTGGACAGGCCGAAGAAGACGAAGGGATTGAAGACGACGCGAAACACCGTCGAGACGATGCCGTCCGCGCCGATGTCGAGCGCGCCGACGCCCATCATGCCCTTCTTGAGCATGATCTGGGCCGCCGCGTTGGTCAGCACGGTGAACAGGATGAGCGGAAGG
Source organism: Hyphomicrobiales bacterium (assembly GCA_027489835.1). Taxonomy (GTDB): domain Bacteria; phylum Pseudomonadota; class Alphaproteobacteria; order Rhizobiales; family Beijerinckiaceae; genus Allobosea. Next base: position 1,489 of record JAIXZF010000309.1, on the reverse strand, counting down.
AACGCGATCGGGCTTGTCATGGCCGGCACGATCGGACCCGCCGGTGACTGTCCGGTTACTTCGGGCCCTTGGGGCAGGGGCGAGTTGGCGGCAGCGTTAGCGCGGGGTTGACCCGAGCGCGCGGTTTTCGCAGCGTCCGCTCAATCCTCAAAATGGCAGGCCGCCAGCCTGCCATCGGCCAGTTGCCGGAGCGCCGGCTCCTCCACCTTGCAGCGCGGTTGCGCGAAGGGGCAGCGCGTGTGGAAATGGCAGCCCGGCGGCGGGTTCTGCGGCGAGGGCACGTCGCCCTCGATCACCAGTTTCTCGCGCCGGGCGCGCGGGTCCGGCAGGGGCGCGGCGGAGATCAGCGCCCGCGTATAGGGATGGCGGGGGCTCGCGAACAGCGCGTCCCGCGTGGCGATCTCGACGATGCGGCCGAGATACATCACCGCGATGCGGTGGCCGATATGCTCGACCACGCCGAGGTCGTGGCTGACGAAGAGATAGGCGAGGCCGAACTCCTCCTGCAAATCCATCATCAGGTTGAGCACCTGGGCCTGCACCGAGACGTCCAGCGCCGAGACGGGCTCGTCCGCCACGATGACGCTGGGGTTGAGCGCCAGCGCCCGCGCAATGCCGAGGCGCTGCTTCTGGCCGCCCGAGAACTCGAACGGGTATTTGCGCATCGCCTCAGCCCCGAGGCCCACCTTGCGCAGCAGCGCAGCGGTGCGGTCCTGCCGCTCGGAGGCGGACAGGCCGCCGAAATTCTCCATAGGCTCGGAGACGGAGGCGCCGGCGGTCAGGCGCGGGTTGAGCGAGGCCGACGGGTCCTGAAACACCATCTGGATGCGCCGGCGGTAGGGCTGCATCGCGGAGCGCGAAAGCCCGGTGATGTCGTCGCCGCCGAGGCGGATGGAGCCCGCCGTCGCCGGGATGAGGCCCATGGCGAGCTTGCCGACCGTGGACTTGCCGCAGCCGGACTCGCCGACGAGGCACAGCGTTTCGCCCGGCCTGATGGCGAAGGACACACCGTCCACGGCGCGCACATGGGCGACGACCTTGCGCAGCACGCCCTTCTCGACCGGGAAGTGCTTCTTCAGCCCCTCGACCTCGAGGACGTTTTCCGAAGTGGCGGGGGACGCGTTCATGCCGCGCTCGCGGTTCCGGCCAGAACGGCCTCGGCATGGTGGCAGGCGACGATGTGGCCGGCCTCGATGCTCCTCAGCGCCGGCGGCTCGGCGCGGCAACGATCGGTGGCGAAGGCGCAGCGCGGGGCGAAGGCGCATCCCGCGATCGGCGCGCGCAGCGAGGGCACCATGCCGGGGATCTCGGATAGCCGGCGCTTGCCGCCGCCGAGCCGGTTGAGGCGCGGGATCGAGGCCATCAGCCCGCGCGTGTAGGGATGGGCCGGCGCGTCGAACAGGCCGGTGACGGAGGCCTCCTCGATCTTGCGGCCGGCATACATCACCATCACGCGCTGGCAGGTCTCCGCCACCACGCCGAGATCATG
>JAIXZF010000184.1 GCA_027489835.1 Hyphomicrobiales bacterium | reverse complement strand
TCCCGACAATCGCGCCGATGCCGCTCGCGATGCCTTAACCGTGCGCTCCGGACCACTGCCGCCACGCGAAAGGGCCGGGGATCGCTCCCCGGCCCCTTTGGCCTAAGCCTGCCGCGGGCTCATTGCCCGGCGGAGCGCACGTTGCTCACCGTCGTGCCGATGTCGGAAGCCGGGCCGGTGACCGAACGGACGATCGAGAAGAACTTCACGAAGTCGACCGACGGATGATCGGAGACGAAGACGATGTCCTTGTCGCGCATGTAGAAGACATTCGCGACGAACATCGCTTCCGGGCTGCCCCAGTCGAGGCTGTAGACCGTGGGCACGACGCGGGTGCCGAAGGGCCGCGTGTCGACGCCCATATGGTCGAGCGTGCGGGTATGCTCCGCCCGGTATACGAACACGTATTTCGGGTCGGCCCGCTCGGAAGCGAGGCCGCCCGCCTTCGCGACCGCCTCGGCCAGCGTGACCCTGTCGTCATCGAAGGAGAACCGGCGGTTGTTGGTGCCGCCGATCGAGCCCGGCGACGGCGTGGCTCCGAAAGCCATGAACACCTTCTGCTCACGCGAGACATAGACCACGTCTCCGGGCTGCAGCAGCACGTTCAGGGCCGGGTTGCGGACGATGGTGCTCATGCGCGCGCGGGCCGTGACGCCCTTGCGCTGGATGGTGACGGTCGTCTCGTGCGATGCGTTGCGCGGCCCGCCCGCCCTGGCGATCGCCGAGAGCACGCGCACGCCGCCCGGGTCGATGGCGAAGCGCAGCGGCGCGTTGACCTCGCCCAGCACGGCGAGCTCGTTGCCGCGCCGTTCGGCCAGCGAGACGACGACCTGAGGCTCGATGGCGCGCGTGGAGAGGCGGCTGGCGATGCCGGCGCCGACCTCTTTGGCCGTGCGGCCGGCGACGCGGACGGCACCCGCATAGGGCACCTCGATGTTGCCGCTGGCATCGACCTGCTGCGTGGGCAGCTGCACGAAGTTGCCGGCGCGGCTTCCCGCCTCCGAAGGGATGAACAGCCCGCCCGCCTGCGCCTCGAAGATGGTGATGGTAATGAGGTCGCCGACGGCGAAACGGATGTCGGAGCCCGAGGAGCCCGACGAGCCCAGCGAGGCGAAGCTGCCGCCATCCGCGATCGTGGCCCGGTTCGAGACCTCGGCCGAGCGCGCGCCCAGCTTGACATAGGCGTATTCGACCTTTTCCTCGGACGCGACGGCCGATGTCGCCTGTCCTTCGACCGCGGTGCCGGTGGGTCCATCCTTGGGGACGAGGCTGCACCCGGCCAGAACGCTTCCAAGCAGGGCCGCGGCCAGCCATTTGCCAATTGCCATCATTCGAAATCCTGATTGCGGGACGCAAGCGCGCCAACTGAAAAACTGGACAAATCAAAAGCTGCAACTAACGCGAAAGCTGACGCGTGGGAAGCTGAAGCGCAAGGTTTCGTGCTGAGTTACGGGGCCTGTTGCCTCACTGCAACGAATGCTGCAACCCTGAGCGCAGCGTTTTGGCACATTTCAAAAATTCTATCCTTTCGATGGAACAAAATAAGCGCTCGGGTGTTCTAAAGTGTTTTGCCTGTATTGCGACAGAGAGCTAGGCTCGTGGATTTCGTCATTGGACTGTTCCGAACCTCTTCGCGCGGCTTGGCGCTGCTTGTCCTGTGCCTCGCGCCGCTGCCGTTCGGGTCCGTCGAGATCTTCTGGATCGCCACGGGCTGCATCCTGCTGGCCATCAGCCTGGCGCTCGATCCCCTCCCTCGCCCCGGCGTGTCGCTCGGTCCCGTCTTCGCAGCGCTCGCGGCAGCGGCGGGACTGGGGCTTCTGGTCTGGCTCCAGACCAGGTCCCCTCCGCTTGTCGGGCAGGCCGACCCTGTCTGGGAGCTGGCCCGCAATGCGCTGGGATCCTCTCTGGAAGGGCGGGTCAGTCCCAGCGTAAGCGGACCCTGGCTCGCCATCGGCGCTTCGCTGCTGTTCATCCTCGCCTTCATCCGTGGCTATGGCCTCGGGGCCGAGCGCCGGCAGGCGCGGCTGCTGCTGATCGCGCTGGGATCGGCGGGGATTGCGGTCGCGCTTTACGGCATGGCCTCCCTCGCCTTATGGCCCGACCGGCTGCTCGGCCGCGACAAGACCGCCTATCTCGGCAGCCTGACCGGCACCTTCGTCAACCGCAACACGGCCGCCACCTTCCTCGGCTCATGCAGCCTGATCTGGCTGACGCTGGGCCTGACCGTGTTCAGGGATGGCTTCGGCCATGTCGCGGACCGCGGAGCCCTGGGAAAGCTGCTGCTGTCGCCGCCGCGCCCGCTGTTGATCTGCCTCGGCGCCTCCGCGATCTGCCTTGCCGGAACGGCACTCACCGGCTCGCGCGCCGGTCTGTTGCTCACGGTGCTGATGGGCTGCCTCGTCCTGATGCTGCACGGCGCGACGCGGCCGATCTCGCGGCGCGCCCGTCTCGCGGCGCCGGTCTTCGCGCTAGCGGGCGGGGCGCTGCTCTTCGAGATGATCGGGGGACAGGTCGGCCAGCGTCTGGCGCGCGGCGGTCTGACCGACGAGGCGCGGCTCGAGGTCTACCGGGCTGGAAGCGAGCTGATCGCGGCCCGGCCATGGCTCGGCTGGGGCCTCGGCAGCTTCGAGCTGGTCTTTCCCGAGGCTCGTCCCGCCGCCCTTGGCTCCTTCGGCATCTGGGACAGGGCGCACAACACGCTGCTGGAGATCGCCATCGAGCTGGGAGCGCCGGCGGCCCTTGCCGTACTGGCGCTCTGGCTCGCGGCGCTGTTCATCCTGGCGAGGGCGTGCCGGCCCATCGGCAGCCTCGGTGCGCCCACCGTGCCGCTGGCGGCGCTCGCCGTGCTGCTCTTGGGCGGGCTTCACGCGCTTGTCGATTTCTCGCTGCAGATTCCGGGCTACGCCGTCCTCTACGCCGCGGTCATCGGCGCCGGCATCGCCCAGGCCTTGTCCATGCGGGCCCGCCTGGCAGGCGGACCGCCCGTCCAGCCCCCCACCCTGCAGCGCGCGCCAGCCCGCGCCATTGCTGCCACGGCGGAGCATTTGCCGTCATGACGGCATCGTGCAAGCTCCGCAGTCAAACGCCTCCGATGGAGCCTTCCATGCCCACAGCCGCGCCGCTTCCCGCCAGCCGCCACGCCGCCCCCGCGGGCGACGAATCGCCCGCAAAGGCGATCGTGCGCTGGTGCCGCGAAACGGCTCTGCCATTCTGGGCCGATGGCGGCCTCGACAGGGTCCGGGGCGGCTTTCACGAGAAGCTTCTCTTCGACGGCTCGCCCGATCACGGCGCCGACAGGCGCATCCGCGTGCAGGCCCGGCAGATCTACGTCTATGCCCATGCCGCGCATCTGGGCTGGTTTTCCGACGGGGCACGGCTCGCGCTGGCGGCATTCGACGCGCTCGTCTCGCGGGCGCTGTCGCCCGACGGCGCGCCGGGCTTCGTGCATCTGCTCGCACCCGACGGCAGCGTCGCCCACCCGCTCCGGGACAGCTACGACCACGCCTTCATCCTCCTGGGCCTTGCCTGGCTGACGCGCGCCACGGGCGACGCCCAGGTGCGCTCGGTCCTCGAGGGCACGCTGGCCTTCATGGACGAGAGCATGACCGCCGGCGACGGCACGCTGCTCGAAGGCGCTCCGCCCTCGCTGCCGCGCCGGCAGAACCCCAACATGCATTACTTCGAGGCGCTGCTCGCGCTGCACGAGGCCCTGGCCTTCCCCGGCGCGCTCGACCGCGCCGCGCGCTGCCGGCATCACCTGTCCACGCACTTCCTCGACAGGGGCACGGGCGCGCTCGGCGAGTTCTTCGACGATGGCTGGCGGGCGGTCCCCGGGCCGGCCGGCCAGCTCCTCGAGCCCGGCCATCACGCCGAATGGGTCTGGCTCCTGCGCCGGCACGAGCGGCTCGCCTCGCTGCCGCGCGAGCCGCTGGCGACCCGACTGCTCGAGTTGGCGCTGCGCGGCGCCGACCATGCAGGCTTCCTGATCGACGAGATGGACCGTTCGCACCGGCCGGTGAAGGCGTCCCGCAGGACATGGCCGCAGACCGAGCTGGCCAAGGCCTGGATCGCCGAGGCCGAAGCCGGTCGGCCCGGCGCGGAGGCCGAGGCGCAGGCGGCGCTGGCCCGGCTTCAGGCCGGATATCTCGGCAGGCCGTTCGCCGCGGGCTGGATCGACCAGTTCGACGCGAACGGAGCCGTCGCGTCGCGCGATGTTCCCGCCAGCACATTCTACCATATCGCCTGCGCGGTCACCGAGGCGGACCGCGTTCTTTGCCGCGGCGGGACGGCGGACGGCGCCTCGCCCTGATCTCACCGCATTTTGCCGTCAAGGCTCCCCCGCCTCGCCCTTGCCCCGGATGACCCGATCCGGGGTCGGGTCGGTGTTTGCAGACTGTCATTTTCATTTTCAGGACCGGCCAAGCCGGAACCGCAGGGCCTTCCGCAGCGTTATCCTGCTGCCGCCAGTGCGATTCGATGAAGCTCGTCGTTTTGGCGTCGGTCGTCCGGCCTCCGGTGACCGCCGCGCCTTTTTGAGCACGAACTGATTGACGCTGCCGGTCTTGGCAGACAGCTTCGGGGTACGCCTTCATGTTCAAGTTCGGCAGCAGCGGCTTCGGTGCCCGGCCCATCGACGCGGGCGCAGGCCCCGAACCCGCCGGGGCAAGCCTCGACCTCCGCGCGCTTCTCGAGATCGTCAAGCGCCAGTGGCCGGTGATCGCCCTGTCCGTGGTTGTCGCGCTCGGGCTGGGCTTTCTCTATTTCGTCACGGCCGCGCCGCGCTACACGGCGTCCTCGATCGTCATGATCGACACGCGGCGCAACCAGCTCCTGCCAGGCCAGCGCGTGGCCGGCGAGAGCCAGATCGACGCCGGCTTCGTCGAAAGCCAAGTCGAGGTGATGAAGTCGACGAGCGTCGCGCTGGCGGTCGTGCGCGAGCTCAAGCTGACACGAGATGCGGAATTCGTCGGCGGCGAGCCCGGCGCGGTCGGCTCGCTCATCGCCGCGGCGACCTCGCTGCTCGGCGGCGACGCGGCGGGGGAGGCCTCAGAGGAAGCCAAGGAGAATCAGGCCGTGCGCATCGTCACGGCCAACACCGTAGCGCGCCGCACCGGCCTCACCTACGTCATCCAGATCGGCTATACTGCGTCGACCCCCCAGAAGGCCGCGATGATCGCCAACGCGCTCGGCGAGGCCTACATGAATGGCGAGCTCGAAACCAAATATCAGGCGACGCGGCGCGCGAGCCGCTGGCTGCAGGAGCGCATCAAGGAGCTGCGCGAGCAGGCCGGCGAGGCCGAGCGCGCGGTGCAGGCCTACAAATCCGAGAACAACATCATCGACACGGGCCGCGGCCTGATGTCGGAGCAGCAGCTTGGGGACCTCAACACCCAGATCGCGACTGCCCGCGCCTCGACCGCCGAGGCCCGGGCGCGGCTCGAGCGCATCCTCCAGATCCAGAACAGCGACATCCCCGAGGGCACGGTGGTCGACGCGCTGCGCAACGACGTGATCATCCGCCTCAGGGCGCAGTATCTCGACTTCTCGGCTCGCGAGGCGGACCTGTCCCGCCGCTTCGGCTCCAACCACGGCGCCGCGGTGTCGCTGCGCAACCAGATGCAGGAGATCCGCCGCTCGCTGCGCGATCAGCTCCAGCAGATCGGCGAGACCTACAAGAGCGAGTACGAGATCGCGCTCTCGCGCGAGAAGTCGCTCAGGGCCTCGATGGACCAGCTGGTCGAGCAGGCCGGCGCCACCAGCCAGGCCCAGGTCAAGCTCAAGGACCTCGAAAGCTCGGCCCAGGCCGTGCGCAACCTCTACGACAGCTTCCTCCAGCGCTCGATGGAGGCCACGCAGCAGCTCACCATTCCCGTGAGCGAGGCGCGCCTCATCACCGCGGCGACCGACCAGCCCAACAAGACCTGGCCCAAGCTGCCGCTGGTGCTCGGCGGGGCGCTGCTCGCAGGCCTCGGCATCGGCATCGGCACGGCCTGGGGCCGCGAGATGGTGAGCCGGCGTTTCAGGACGCCGGGCGACGTCGAGCGCATCCTCGGCGTCGAGTGCCTCGGCATCCTGCCGCGAATCGAGCCCGAGGACGAGCATTCGGTCAGCCCCGCCTTCCCGACCGCTCCGGCCGAGATGCGATACGCCCTCGACAATCCCCTGTCGCGCTTCGCCGAGGTGCTGCGCAACGCCAAGGTGGCGGTCGACATTGCCCGCCTGTCGCGCGAGGTGAAGGTCATCGGCATCATCTCGGCGCTGCCCAACGAGGGCAAGAGCACGGTGGCGACCAACCTCGCCCAGGTGCTGGCGCAGGCCACGCACCGCACGCTGCTCATCGACGCCGACTTGCGCAACCCGTCGCTGACGCGCCAGATGACGCCCGGCGCGGCGCGGGGACTGATCGAGGTCCTCGTCGATCCGCGTGCGCTCGAGAGCGCCGTGGTTTCGGATCCGACCAGCGGGCTCGACTTCCTGCCCGCGGTGGTCAAGGGCCGCATGGCCCAGTCGGCGGAACTGCTCTCCTCCTCCGCCATGTCGCGCCTGCTCGACAGCGCCAAGGACCGCTATGATTACATCCTGATCGATCTGGCCCCGGTCTCGCCGGTGATCGACGTGAAAGCGATCAGCCCGCTGATGGACGCCTTCATCTGCGTCATCGAATGGGGCGAGAGTTCGCAGCAGGTCGTGGTGGAATCGCTCGAATCCTCCGACCTGATCCGTGACCGCGTCCTCGGCGCCGTTCTCAACAAGGCCGACCCGGTGATGCTGGGACGCATCGAATCCTACAAGGGCCGGCACTACCAGAACTACTACATCGACCAGCCGGGGCGCTGACCCCTATGTCGCGGACGGCAGCGGCCGCCGCCTGCCTGGCCCTGGCCTTCGCAGGGATCGGCTGGGGAGCCGTGCAGCTCCTTCCCGCCGCGCGCGTGCAACTGGCCGACGGCGTCGTCCGGCAGGCTCTCAACGGCGGCACGCTGCCGCCCGCCATCATCGAGCGCACCACGGCATCGCTCGACCGCGCCACCGCGGGGCGCTGCCTCGAGCAGCCCTTGTGGAACCTGCTGATTCTCGATCTCGT
>JAIXZF010000234.1 GCA_027489835.1 Hyphomicrobiales bacterium | reverse complement strand
GGCCAGCGGTACGACGCCACTTTGACAGCGGCAAGGCTTCGTGGCTACACGGCCCGGACCGCGGCCCGCAGAGCGCCGCTATGCGCGCCGCCGCGATGGCGCGCCGGGAGACGCGCCGAGCATGCCGGTCCTGCGCAGCATCGACGAGGTCCTGACGCCCGTGCTGGCGCAGGTCAGACCCGTGGCGCCGGCGCTGGTCCTCACGCGCGACGCCGTCGGCCTGGTGCTCGCCGAGGCGTTGCGCGCTCCAGCGTCGCTGCCGCCGCGCGCGTTGGCGCTGCGCGACGGCCTCGCTGTCTCCTCGCTCGAACTGGTCGGGGCAAGCGCCCATTCCCCGGTGATGTTGGTGGGGCCTCCGCGCGCGGTGCGGCGGGGCGAGCCCATGCCCGTGGGCTGCGACGCCATCGTCGATCCCGCCTCGGCCCTGGCGCGCGGCGCCTTCACCGAGCACTGCGAGTCCGCGGCGCCGGGCGCCTGGGTGCGGCAGGAGGGCGATGACCTCAGCGCCGGCACATGCATCGCGCGCGCCGGCGAGCCCCTGTCCGCCGAGGCGATGCTGGCGGCGCTGGCCGCGGGCATCGACCGGGTGGCGGTGCGGCAGCCGACGGCGAGGCTTCTCCTTGGCGACAAAGCGCTCGAGGCCTGGCTCGCGGCCCGGCTCGCGCGGCTCGGCTTCCGGCTGGGCGAGGGCGACGCGGACCTTGCAATTGCCGCCGCCTCCGGCCCGCCCCGGTTGGCGCTCAGTCCGGGCGAAGAGGGCTGGATCGAGCTTGCCGGCCGTGCTGTGCGGATCGAGGCGGCGGCGCGGTTCGACGCGCTGCTCGCCGTGCATCTCGCGCTGGTCCTGCCCGCCGCGGCGGCGCTGACCGGCCGCGTGCTTCGCGAGGAGGCCCTGCCACTGACACGCAAGATCAGCTCGGCGGTCGGGTCTTCGGACCTCGTGCTGCTGAAGCGCGCCGGCGCGGGCTGGGAGCCGATCGCGGTCGGCGAGGTCACGCTGGCCGGCCTCATGACGGCCGATGCCTTTGCCCTTCTCCAGCCCGGTTCGGAGGGCCTGCCGCCTGGGGCCCTGCTCGCCGCGACCGCGCTCGACCATCCTCTGTCGGCTCCCGCATGAGCGGCCCCGCACCCTCCACCGCGCACCTGCAGGACCAGTTTCTCGAGGTCCTGTCGCGCGACGACGCCATCGCGGCCTTTCTCGCCGCGCTCGACCCCAGGCCGCTCGGCGAGGAGTTCGTGACCCTCGACGCGCTGGCTGGCCGCGTGCTGGCGCGCGATGTGGCGGCCGCCACGGACGCGCCGCCCTTCGACCGTTCGGTCGTCGATGGTTTCGCGGTCCGCGCCGCCGATCTCGCCAGGGCCTCGCAGGGTTCACCCGCGCGGCTTGCGCTCAATCCCGAGACCATCGCCTGCGGGCACGCGCCGGCCCTTGCCGTCACGCCTGGGACCGCGACCGCGATCTCGACCGGAGGCCCAATTCCCCGAGGGGCCGACGCGGTGGTGATGATCGAGCACACCGAGTTCGGCGAGGATGGCCTCGGCGTCTCCCGTGCCGTCTCGCCCGGCCAGAACATCGCCTTCGCAGGCTCCGACATCGCGCGGGGGCAGACGTTGCTGCACCGGGGCGCGGTGATCGGATCGCGCGAGATCGGCATGCTCGCCGCGGCGGGGCTCGCCGGCGCGGACGTCTGGAAAAGGCCCCGCGTCGCGGTCATTTCGACCGGCGACGAGCTCGTCTCGCCCGGCGCCGCGCTCGCGCCGGCCATGATCTACGATTCCAATGGCCCGATCATCGCGGCCGCGCTCGCCGAGAACGGCTGCGAGCCCGTGCGCTACGGCTCCTGCCCCGATCAGGCCGAGCGGCTGACGGCGATGATCACGGAGGCCCATGCATGTTGCGACGCCGTCATCCTCTCGGGGGGAACCTCGAAGGGTGCCGGTGACCTCACCTACCGCATCGTGGCGGGGCTCGGCGCGCCGGGCATCGTGGCGCACGGGGTGGCGCTGAAGCCCGGCAAGCCGCTCTGCCTCGCCGTGGCCGACGGCAAGGCGGTCGTGGTGCTGCCGGGCTTTCCCACCTCGGCGATGTTCACCTTCCACGACATCGTCGCGCCCGCGCTCCGGATGCTGGCGGGACTGCCCGCGCGCGCCGAGGCCAGCGTCACGGCGCGGGCGCCGGTGCGGATTCCCTCCGAGCTCGGTCGGACCGAGTTCGTCATGGTGGCGCTGGCGCAGGGGGCGGAGGGGCTGGTCGCGCATCCGGTCGGCAAGGGCTCCGGCGCGGTCACGGCCTTCTCGCAGGCCGATGGCTTCATCGCCATCGACGCGCTGTCGGACGCTTTGCCAGCGGGCAGCCTCGCCGAGGTCAGGCTGCTCTCGGCCCAGCCGCGCATTCCGGACCTCGTGATGATGGGCAGCCACTGCACCGGGCTCGACGCGGTGGTCGGCGAGCTGTCCCTGGCGGGGCTGTCGGCCCGTATCCTCGCCATGGGGAGCCTCGGCGGGCTCGCGGCGCTCCGGCGCGGCGAGTGCGACGTCGCCCCGATCCACCTGCTGGATCCGGCGAGCGGCGCCTACAACACGCCTTTCCTCGAGGATGGGATGGCCTTGATCCCGGGCTGGCGCCGCATGCAGGGGCTCGTGTTCAGGCCCGGCGACGCGCGCTTCGAGGGGCTCGCGCCAGACCGGGCCGTGGCCGCGGCGCTGGCGGATCCGGCCTGCGTCATGGTCAACCGCAACCAGGGAGCGGGCACGCGCGCGCTCATCGACGGCCTGCTCGGCGGCGCGAAGCCGCCGGGCTACTGGAATCAGCCGCGCTCGCACAACGCCGTCGCGGCCAGCGTCGCGCAGGGCCGCTCCGACTGGGGCGTCGCGATCCGGCCGGTCGCCGAGGCGCTCGGGCTCGGCTTCACGCCCATCGGCGAGGAGCATTACGACTTCGCCGTCGCGGCGCGGGCCCGGGACGGACGGGCCGTCGAGGCCTTCCGTGCGGCGCTCGCCAGGAGTTCGGCGGCGCTCCTGAAGCTCGGCTTCACGCCCGCCTGATCCCGCCGACAATCCCGTTCCGGCACCGTGCCGCCCGAGGGTCGCGCGTTCGTGACCCGTTCGGGCCGGCCCGCGGTCCCGCGGTCCGGAACGTCCTTGCGTCACGGAACGTTGGGCGTGGGCAGGCCTTGCGCGACGGCGAAGGCCTCTCCCCCTGCGCCCGGCGTGATCCGGTCGAGACGGGGCGTCGGCCCAACCGGCAGGCATCCGCCTGCGGCAACCGCGGAAGCACTCTCGGACATGCGCAGGATCGTCTTCATCCTTCTCGGAACCCTCATCATTGCCGGAGGGGCGCTGTGGTGGTTCCAGCCGGCCTTCCTCGGCAGGCTCGGGCTCGGCCGCGCGGCGCCAAACGTCGCGGAGGGCGCTCGACAGCGGCCCCAGCAGGGCGCCCCCGGCGGACAGCGCCCGCCCGCACCGGTCGAGACCGCCCGCGCCGAGACCGGCCGCGTCGCCGATCAGGTCGAGGCGCTCGGCACGCTGGCCGCCAATGAAAGCGTCTCCATCGCGCCGGAGATCGCGGGCCGCATCACGGCTCTGCGCTTCCGCGAGGGCGAGACGGTGGAGGCGGACGCGGTGCTGGTCGAGCTCGACGCCACCATCGCGCGTTCGGAGCTCGAGCAGGCACGCGCCAACCTCTCGCTGGCCGAGGACGT
>JAIXZF010000353.1 GCA_027489835.1 Hyphomicrobiales bacterium | reverse complement strand
CGATGCTGGACGCGCTTGCGCCCGCCGGGCTGGTCCGCTGGTGCGAGGAGCTGGGGCAGGAAACCTTCGTCGGCTCATCGGGCCGCGTCTTCCCGAAAGCGATGAAGGCGTCGCCGCTGCTGCGCGCCTGGCTCGCCCGGCTCGACCGCCTTGGGGTCCGCTTCGTCACGCGCTCGCGCTGGCGTGGCTTCTCGCCCGATGGCGGGCTCGTCATGGCCGGCGAGGATGGCGATACGGTGCTGCGCCCCGACGTCGCCGTGCTGGCGCTCGGCGGCGCGAGCTGGCCCCGCCTCGGCTCGGATGGAAGCTGGAGCCCCGTTCTGCGGAGCGCTGGCGTCGAGGTCGCCGAGCTGAAGCCCGCCAATGTGGGCTGGCTGCTGCCATGGTCGGGTCATTTCGCCGGCCGGTTCCATGGTGCGCCGCTCAAGCGCATCGCCATCACGCAGGGCAGGCGGACCGTCAGGGGCGAGGCCGTGATCACGCGCGGAGGGCTGGAGGGCGGCGTCGTCTATGCGCTCGGCGCGTCGGTGCGCGACGCGTTGCGGGATGGCACGGCCCCGATCTCCCTGGACCTCAGGCCCGATCTCGGCCTCGACGCGCTGAGGCAGAGGCTCGAAGGACCGCGCGCCGGCGCGTCCACCGCGACCATCCTGCGCAAGCGCGCGGGCCTGTCGCCGGAGGCGGCCGGCGTCCTGCGCGAGGCGGGGCCGCTGCCCACGGAGCCCGAGGCGCTGGCCGCGCGCATCAAGGATGTCCGCCTGGCCGTCACGGGACTGTCGGATTTCGATCGCGCCATCTCGTCGGCCGGCGGGGTGCGCCGCGAGGCCGTCGACGATGCGCTGATGCTGAAGGCGAGGCCCGGCCTGTTCGTGGCGGGCGAGATGCTGGATTGGGAGGCCCCGACGGGCGGCTACCTGCTGCAGGCAAGCTTCGCGACCGGACATGCCGCGGCGATGGGCGCGCTCGGCTGGCTGGCGCGAGCGCGATAGGAGCCGGGGAGCGGGCCCGGCCTTCGGCGCCTCAGCGGCGGCGCGGCGGCGGCCTGCGGTTCCCGCCCCCGGGCGGGGCGCCGATGGCGGCGGTCTTCTGGCGGAAGTTGATTCGGCCGCGATCGAGATCGTAGGGCGACATCTCGACCACCACGCGGTCGCCCGCGATGGTGCGGATGCGGTTCTTCTTCATCTTGCCGGCGGCGTAGGCCAGCACGATGTGGTCGTTGTCCAGCTTGACGCGGAAGTGGCCGTCCGGCAGCACTTCGACGACGGTTCCATCGAACTCGAGCAGTTCTTCCTTTGCCATCCAGGCTCCATTCAATCTCGGGGGAACGGGTCATGGCCCGTCTTGATCCGGCGCTGCTCATAGCGCTTCGCGCCGCAAAGGGAAAGCATGATGCATCCCGCGCGGCCATGCGCTGGCCGGAGGGCGTGCGATGACCGCCGCCACGCCGTCCGTGAGGCTGGCGGATTGCGGTTTCGAGGCCGAGCTGTCGCCGGCCCATGGCGCGCTGCTGATGAGCCTCGCCTGGCGCGGACCGTCCGGCCGCAGCCATGCGCTGCTGCACCGCCCGGCGGATGCGGCGGCTGAGGGCGGCGCTCCCCGCCGTTTCGGCTGCTGGCCGATGGTGCCTTTCGCCAACCGTGCCTTCGGCGGCCGCGTCTCGGATGGCACGATCGATTTCGGGCTCCCGATCAACGATCCGGGCATGGGCGCCACCATCCACGGCTTCGGCTGGCAGGCGGAATGGCAGGTGACGGAGTGTTCCGCAGGGGCGCTGACCATGCGGCACGAGCGCCCGGCCGAACAGGATCCCTACGCCTACCGCGCCGAGATGTCGCTCATGCTGGGCGATCGCGCGGCCCGACTGGAACTCTCGGTCGTCAACCTCGCGGACACGCCGCTGCCCTTCGGCCTGGGGCTGCATCCCTGGTTTCCGGCCGCCGCCGACACGCGGCTGACGGCGCGCGGCGCCCGCCGGCTCGTCCTCGGCCCCGGTTTCCGCGCCACCGGCTCGGAGCCGCTGGAAGGCGGCGGCCCTTTCGCGAAGGGCGGCCTTGTGCGCGGCAACGCTGAATTGGTGCTCAACTATCTGGGCTGGGCAGGCGAAGCGGTGCTTTCGGCCCCCTCGCGCGGCCTCGAGATCGTCATCGCGGCCAGCGACAGCCTGCGCCATCCCCTGCTCTGGGCGCCGCCGGGGGCCGACTTCGTCTGCTTCGAGCCTCAGAGCCATGCCCTCGGCGCGCCGAGCGAGCCCGCGGCGCGGGCCGCGGCGCCACTGTGCCGCCTCGCGCCGGGCGAGGCGCTCACGGGCTGGATGACGCTGGCCCCGCGCGAGATCGAGGCCGGCTGATCAGCCGGCGAAGTGCTTCGACAACTTCAGCGACTGGCCCTGATAGTTCGACCTCAGGTCAGCGCCGTAGAGCGATTTCGGCCGGGACGCCATGCGCTCGTAGACGAGGCGGCCAACGATCTGCCCGTCCTCGAGAATGAACGGCACGTCGCGCGAGCGCACCTCCAGCACCGCCCTCGCGCCCGCTCCGCCGGCCTGGGCGTGGCCGAAGCCGGGATCGAAGAAGCCGGCATAGTGCACGCGGAATTCGCCCACCAGCGCGTCGAACGGCGTCATCTCGCAGGCATGGTCCGGCGGCACGTGCACCGCCTCCTTCGAGGCGAGGATGTAGAACTGGCCCGGATCGAGGATCAGCGAGCCCGACCCGTCGGCGTCGATGCGCTCCCAATAGTCCGCGACCCGGTAGGCTCCGACGCGGTCCACGTCGACGAGGCCGGTGAAGCGCTTGGCGCGGTAGCCGACGATGCCGTCGAAGCCCGACAGATCGACGCTCACCGCGACGCCGGCCGAGATGTTGGGCTCGATGGAGGCCACCAGCGTCTCGCGCCGGTGCAGGTCGAGGAGCTCGGCGTCGCTGAGCCGCGCCCCGCCATGGCGGAAGCGGATCTGGCTCAGCCGCGAGCCGGTGCGCGCCAGGATCGGGAAGGTGCGTGGGCTGATCTCGATGTAGAGCGGCCCCCGGTAGCCATCCTCGACCACGTCGAACTCGCGCGATCGGTCGGTGATGACGCGGGTGAACACGTCGAGCCGCCCGGTGGAGCTCTTGGGGTTGGCCGCCGCCGACAGGCCGGGTGGCAGGGCGAGGCTCTCGAGCAGTTCGGCGATGTAGACGCAGCCCGTCTCGAGCACGGCTCCGGCCGTCAGGTCGATCTCGTGCAGCGCCACCTCCTCGAGCCGCTCCTTGAGGAGCCGCCGGCCCGGCAGGAAGCTGGCGCGCACCCGCCAGGCGCGCCGGCCAAGCCTGAGATCGAGGCTGGACGGCTGGATCTGACCGGCCGCCAGCGCGGCACCGGGCGCGATCACGCCGCTGGCGCAGAAGGCCGCGATGGTCTCGTCGGACTGGATGCCGGGCAACAGACCCGGAAGGGGCGGGGACGCGTGCATGACGGACCTGTTTCGGGAAAATCGGGGCAAAGCGCAACGCCCCAGCCTGCGCCGT
>JAIXZF010000419.1 GCA_027489835.1 Hyphomicrobiales bacterium | reverse complement strand
GGGGCGAAGCGGAGATTTTCCAGGCCAGCGCGTGCTCGCGCCCACCCGAGCCGATGAGAAGGATGTTCATGCGAGGGCTTTAGCGCGCGGGGCGGCGGCAACTCAAGGAGAGTCGGGCACGTGGCTGACGGTCATTCCCATCCATCCGCGCCCTCCTACGTCGTCATCGCGAGCGCAGCGAAGTGACCCAGCGCTGGATTGCTTCGCTCCGCTCGCAAG
The DNA here is from genome assembly GCA_027489835.1 of Hyphomicrobiales bacterium. Taxonomy (GTDB): domain Bacteria; phylum Pseudomonadota; class Alphaproteobacteria; order Rhizobiales; family Beijerinckiaceae; genus Allobosea. The sequence goes on along the minus strand of JAIXZF010000419.1, from coordinate 4,931 downwards.
GACGAGCGCGACACGTTCACTGGGTCCCCCGCCTTCGGCCCGCCGGGGATGATGCTCGCTCCTGACCCGATCCGCGAAATCCGCCACCGGCAACGGCACAACGGCCGGCTCTCCCCATCCCGCGCCGAACGTGGCACAAGAGCGCGGATGGATTCCAACCCCGCCCCCGCCGGCAATGTGCTCGAATGGAGCGTCTCCGACCTGTCCGGCGCGCTCAAGCGCGCCATCGAGGACCAGTTCGGCTTCGTGCGCGTGCGCGGCGAGATTTCCGGCTATCGCGGCCCTTCAGCCTCGGGCCATGTCTATTTCTCGCTGAAGGACGAGAGCGCCAAGATCGACGCCGTGATCTGGAAGGGCGTGTTCGGCCGCCTGCGGACCAAGCCGCAGGAAGGGCTGGAGGTGATCGCCACCGGCCGCATCACCACGTTCGCCGGCAAGTCCTCCTACCAGATCATCGTCGAAAGCATCGAGCCCGCCGGGCTCGGCGCGCTGATGGCCCTGCTGGAGGAACGACGCCGCAAGCTCGCGGCAGAGGGCCTGTTCGACGAAGCGCGCAAGCAGCTCCTGCCCTATCTTCCGACCGTCATCGGCGTGGTCACGTCACCCACGGGCTCTGTGATCCGCGACATCCTGCACCGTCTGGAGGACCGCTTTCCGCGCCATGTGCTGGTCTGGCCCGTTCGCGTGCAGGGAGACAGCAGCGGCGCGGAGGTCGCCGCCGCGATCCGCGGCTTCAACGCGCTTGAGCCCGGCGGGCGCATCCCGCGTCCCGACGTCCTCATCGTGGCGCGGGGCGGCGGATCGCTCGAGGACCTGATGAGCTTCAACGACGAAGCCGTGGTCCGTGCCGCAGCCGAATCGGACATACCCCTCGTTTCCGCGGTGGGGCACGAAACGGATTGGACGCTGATCGACCACGCGGCCGATCTCCGCGCGCCGACGCCCACGGGCGCCGCCGAAAAGGTCGTGCCTGTCCGGGCCGAGCTGATGGCGGCGGTGGACGATCTCGGCCGCCGCCGTGCCCTCGCCATGCGCCGTTTGCTCGATCAGCGCCGGCAGGGCCTGAGGGCGGCGGCGCGCGTGCTGCCGAACCGCGACACGCTGCTGAACCTGCCGCGCCAGCGCCTCGATACGGCCGCCGCGCGGCTTCCCTCCGCTTTGCGGCAGAACGCGGCGGGCTTCCAGCGCCGGCTCGACAGGGTGTCGCGCCGGCTCCAGGCGCGCTCGCCACGCGTCGCGCTCGCCCAGGCACGGGGCGCGCTGGCAGGCCTTGCACGCGACCTCGGGCGGCTGCGCGCCGGTTTCGGCCTGCGCCAGCGCGAGCGGCTGGAGAACGCCGCCCGCCAGCTGGAGGCAGCCCGGCTGCGCGTCATGGCGCGACAGCTCGAGGCGATCGCGGCGCACCGCAAGCGAATCGCCGAACTCAATGAGCGCGCCCGCCGCGCGGCGCTGCGCCTCGTCGAGAACCGCGAGGCGCGCTGGCGCGCCCAGATGCAGCTGTTCCAGACGCTCAACTATCAATCGGTGCTGAAGCGCGGCTTCGCCCTGGTGCGGGATGCGGCGGGGCAGCCCATCCGCTCGGTCTCCGCCGCCCCTGCCGGCGCCGCGCTGACGGTCGAGCTGTCGGACGGAATGATCGACGTCACCGTCTCGGGTGCGGACGGCCCGCCCAGGCCCGCGTCAAGGCCGAAGGCGCCCGCCCGGCCCGCTCTGCCGGGACTGTTCGACGAGCCGGCCTAGCGGCGGATCAGCGTGCCGGCGCCGTGGTCAGTGAACAGCTCGATCAGCACCGCATGCGGCACCTTCCCGTCGAGGATGACGACGGCCTCTACGCCCTTCTCCAGCGCGTAGATGCAGGTCTCGATCTTCGGGATCATGCCGCCCGTGATGGTGCCGTCGGCGATCAGCCGGCGGCATTCCTCGACCGTCAGCTCCTTGATGAGCTGCTTGTTCTTGTCGAGCACGCCGGGAACGTCGGTGAGCAGCAAAAGGCGCTTGGCGCCCAGCGCTCCGGCGATGGCGCCCGCGAAGGTGTCGGCGTTGACGTTGTAGGTCTGCCCGTCCGCCCCCGCGCAGACCGGCGCCAGAACGGGGATCAGCTCGGCCTTGAGCACGGCATCCAGCACCGTTGTGTCGACCGTTTCCGGCTCGCCGACGAAGCCCAGATCGAGCACCTGCTCGATGCGCGAGTCGGGATCGACCACGGTGCGGTGGACCTTGCGGGCCGTGACCATGTTGCCGTCCTTGCCGCACAGGCCGATGGCCTTGCCGCCCTCGCGGCTGATGAAGCCGACGATGTCCTTGTTGACCGAGCCGGCCAGCACCATCTCGACCACGTCGACCGTGGCGGCGTCGGTGACCCGAAGTCCCTGGCGGAACTCGCTCTTGATGTTGAGCTTTTCGAGCATCCGCGCGATCTGCGGCCCGCCCCCGTGGCAGACCACGGGCTTGAGCCCGGATTGCTCGAGCAGCACGATGTCTTCCGCGAAGTCCTCGGCCGTGGCCGCGTCGCCCATGGCATTGCCGCCATACTTGATGCAGACGATCTGCTGGTCGTAGCGCTGCATGTGCGGCAGGGCCTGCACCAGCAGGTCCGCCTGCACCGAGGGCGGCAGCTTCAACGGATCGGTCATGGGCGCGGGCTCCGGACGACGAGTTCGGCCGCCTTCTAGCCGATCATCGCCTGCGGCGGAAGCGCTCAGGCGCGGCGGCCGACCAGCGCCGAGACGGCGAGCCCCAGCCAACTCGCGATCATCAGCACGCCGCCGAGCGGACTCGCCATGGGAAAGAGCCTGACCCCGGCGAGGCCCCTCAGCGCAAGGTCTCCGGCGAAGAGCGCGACGCCCAGCGCCAGCGTCGAGACAAGCCAGCCGCCCAGCCTCTCCGGCAGCAGCCCGTTGGCACGTGCGGCGCCGAGACCGATGATCGCCGCCGCATGGATCAGCAGCATCTGCGCGCCGATCGCCGCGCTGCCCCCACCCGCCGCGTGCGTCGCAGCCGCCCACAAGCCGGTTCCGGCAGCGCCGAATAGGCTGGCAATGAACAGGTGGATCCGGATGCTGGTCATGGCTGCGGTCCTTCAAGGTGGGCTGCGTTCCGGGTTCCGCAGCGCGGCCCCGGCACGACGAAAGAGTTGGAACCCCAGCGCGTTTCCGGGGCTCGGAGCGGCTAAGCCGCGGAGGGAACCCGGAACCCAGCGCACGCTGCGCGCAGCGCGGCAGAATCCCTCAGCTTCCCCGCTCGCTGAGCAGCTTCGCGATGCTGGCCCGCATCTCGGCGATGCCGAGCCCTTCGCGGCTGGAGGTCAGCAGCACCTGCGGATAGGCCGCGGGCCTGCGCCTGATCGCGGCCTCGGTGCGCTCGACCAGAGCGGGCAATTCGGCCTTCTTCACCTCGTCGGCCTTGGTCAACACGATCTGGTAGGAGACGGCCGCCTTGTCGAGACCGTTCAGCACGTCGGTGTCGAGTTCCTTCAGCCCGTGTCGCGAATCGATCAGCACGTAGACCCGCGCAAGGTTGCTGCGCCCCCGCAGATAATCGTGGATCAGCCGCGTCCAGATCTCGACCTTCTGCTTGCCGACGGCCGCGAAGCCATAGCCCGGCATGTCGACCAGCGTGGCGCGCTCGCCGAGCCGGAAGAAGTTCAGGAGTTGCGTGCGGCCCGGCGTGTGCGAGGTTCGCGCCAGCGCCTTGCGGCCGGTCAGCGCGTTGACGAGGCTGGACTTACCCACATTGGAGCGTCCCGCCAGCGCGAATTCCAGCCCCTTGGCGGGCGGCAGCGCGTCCACCTTGTCGGCGGCCCAGATGAATTGCCAATCGCCGGCAAAGAGCTTGCGCCCCGCCTCCGCGAATTCGGCGTCGTCGTCCGCTGTGTCCAAGGCCCTGTCCATCGCCATGCGTGAGTGCGAGCCTTAAGCGACGGCGCGCAGCGCGTCGATATCGGCGCCGGTGATCGCGGCGAGATTCGCCTGAATGGTTTCGATCGGCCAGTCCCACCAGCGGATCGCGAGCAGCGCATCGACGGTTTCGGGCGCGAACCGGATGCGCGCGACCCGGCCCGGATTGCCGACCACGACCGCATAGGGCGGCACATCCTTCGCCACCACGGCATGGGCGCCGATGATGGCCCCGTCGCCGATGCGCACCCCCGGCATCACCACGGCATCGCGCCCGATCCAGACATCGTTGCCGATCACCGTGTCGCCACGGCTCTCGAGCCCGTCATTCGAGAAGGCCGGCTTGTCGGTGAAGCCCATCATGTTGAACGGATAGGTCGAGAACCCGCCCATCGGATGGTTGGCCCCGTTCATGATGAACTGCGCGCCCTGGGCGATGGCCACGAACTTGCCGATGATGAGCCGGTCCCCGATGAAATCGAAATGGTAGCGCACGCAGCGCGCCTCGAAATGCTCCGGCCCGCGCGAGTCGTCGTAATAGGAGAAGTCGCCTACCTCGATCAGCGAGTTCTTCACCACCTGCCTGAGATAGGCCGTGCCCTTCCAGCCCTTGATCGGATTGAGGATGCTGGGATCTGGGACAGACATCGCGGGGACCTCAGATTGGCGGAGCGCTGAACGGCAGACCGGCTTCATGCAGTGTGCAAGCCAGCCATAGCGAGGTGGAATCCCCTTCCCTCGCCTCGCCGGGGATGACACCCCGTGCGATTAACTTGACGCTCCAGCAGTCGCCCCCGCTGTCATTCCCGGCCGGAGCGAAGCGGAGGGGAAGGGAATCCACCCTTCGCCCCTCCACCTAAGCCCGGATGCTACTTCCCGCCTTCGGCTGCGGCGGGCTTTTTGCTGAACATGCCCATGATGTTGTCCCACAGCTCGATCTTCGTGCCGTGCTTCTTCATGATGTAGGCCTGCTGCAGGATCGACAGGAAGTTGTTCCAGGTCCAGTAGATCACCAGGCCGGCCGGGAACGAGCCG
>JAIXZF010000441.1 GCA_027489835.1 Hyphomicrobiales bacterium | reverse complement strand
GAGAGGAACAGCATGCTCGTGAGATAGGGCCGCACGATGCCGGAGCCTGCCCCGTAGCCATAGCCGAGCAGCGGGTTGCTCTTCCACAGGTCCAGCACCGTGCTCCAGACGATGGTGCGGCCGGAGAAGGTGGCGTCGCGCCCCAGGAACTCGGCCGAGATGTCGTCCATCGCCACGGCCAGCGCGAAGGCGATGACGACCGCGAGCGTGGCGAGGACCAGCGGGTTCTGCATCGCCCTGCGGCGGATGAGCAGGCAGGCCACCACGGCCGCCATGCCGCCCAGGAGCGAGTTCACAGACCCCGCGAGGACGAGGCAGGCGACGGCCGAGAGCCGGGCCAGCCACAGATAGGCGCGTGGAGCCGGCATCAGCCGCCCGTAGAAGAGCAGGAGCGGAGCGCCCAGCGCGGCGAAGGCTCCGAGCGTGTTCTTGTGGCCGAAGACGCCGCGCCAGCGGCCGACATGGCCCAGTTCGAGCATGTCGAGCGCGCTGTGGCGACCGATCGCGGGCGCCAGCGCCGCCAGCGCCGTGCTGGCGACCAGCGTCGCCGCCAGCACATGCAGCGCCGCTCCCATCGCGGCGGGCAGCCCGATGCGCGCGATGATGATGGAGAAGCCCATGACCATGCCGGCGAGCAGCACGAGGTAGCGGGCGGCCGTGAAGGCGTCGTCCGTGGTCGCGATGGTCAGCGCGGCCACGGCGATGAAGGGCAGGAACGGAAGCGCGCCGCGCACGGCGACGCGGCGCGTAGCCGTGTCCGAGATCGCGACGAGGAGCAGCGCGACGATGATCGCCGCGTAGCGCATCCGGTTGAAGTGCCCGGCGAACGGGTTTTCCTCCACGCCCGTCCTCACCGCGCTGTGCAGCAGGTCGATGCCGATGGCGCCGTAGGACACCATGTAGACGGCGAGCAGCAGCCTCTCGACCAAGCCCCGCGCCAGCGTGACGGGACGGGAGCGCGGGGCTTCCGCGCGCCGACGCCGACCCATCGGCGGAGCGGGAGCCACGCCGGCTGCGCCGCGCTGGTCCATCGCGTTCAGCCCTTCATCCCGAGGGCCTTGCGGTAGATGCCGACCAGCGGACCGATCTGGTGGTCCCAGGAGAGGTGGCGCTCGACGCGCTCGCGGCCGATGCGGCCCATCTCGGCGCGGCGCGCGGGATCGGCCAGCAATTCGCAGATTCGGTCGGCGAAGTCGGCCGGATCGTTGGGGCGGGCGTAAAGCGAGGCGTCCTGCGCCGAATGGCGTCCTTCGGTGACATCGAACTGCACGATAGGCTTCGACATGGCCATGTACTCGATGATCTTGTTCATCGTGGACTTGTCGTTCATCGGGTTGACCCTGTCCGGATTGACGCAGACATCGGCGGTGGAGAGCACCTCCAGCAGCTTGCGGTCGGGCACACGGCCGAGGAAGTCGACATGGGCCGACAGGCCGAGGCGGTCCGACAGCGCGCGGAGTTGCTCGAGGCTCGATCCCCCGCCGACGATGCAGAACTGGATGTCGTCGCGCCCGAGTTCATGCACGATGCGGGCGGCGGCCTCGAGCAGCAGGTCCATGCCCTCCTGCTCGCCGATGACGCCGACATAGCCGACGAGATGGGCGCGGCCCTTGCGCAGCGCGGGGTCGGGCTCGACCGGGCCGAAGCGCGAGAGGTCGGGCCCGCTGCGCACGATGGCGACGCGGTCCGGCTCCATGCCGCCGCGCTCGATGGCGATGCGCTTGTAGCTCTCGTTGGTGGCGATCGAGGCGTCGGCGAGGCGGAAGGTCAGCCGCTCGAACAGCAGCATGAGCCTCCAGAAGAGATCCCGGCGGTTGAACTTCGCCTCGTAGAGCTCCGGGTTGATGTCGTGGTGATCGAAGATGAACTTCTTGCCCATCAGCCTGAAGGGCAGCGCGACGAGGAAGATGAGGTCAGGCGGGTTGCAGGCGTGGATGACGTCGATGCCGAGGCGGCGCCAGACCTTGATGGCCAGCCTCAGCTCCCACCAGAGCGCGACGCCGTACTCCCTGAGATAGCCGAGGGCGGAATCGGCGTCGGCGGGCAATTCGTGGCGGAAGACATGGATCCCGTCGATCACCTCCTCATGCGCCGTGAAGCCCTTGCCGGTGGGCGAGATGACCGCGACCTGCGCGCCCGCGTCGCGCAGCGTGCCGGCCTCGAGCCAGACCCGTCGGTCGAACGGGACAGGCAGGTTCTCGACGATGATAAGGACCTTGCGGCCGTCGAGCGGACGGCGCTGCCGCAGCGTCTCGCGGGCCGTGCGGATGTCGGAGACGATCTCCATGGTCAGGCTCCCCCCGGGATGACGGGCACGCTTCAGCGCAGGGTGTGGATGTCGACAGTGCGGCCGGCCTGCAGGTCCAGCAGGTCCGCGGTGCCGTTGGCGTCGATGGCGAGGTCGTAATGGGAGGCCTGCACCACCTCGAGGGGACGCAGGATCTGGCCCAGCGTCGGCAGCCGCGAGTAGGCGTAGCCAAGGTTCTGGCCCATCAGCTTGGCCGGATCGAGGCTCGGATCGTAGACGTGCAACTCGTACCCGCCCTGGATCAGGTAGCGCGCGAGGTCGACATTGGGGCTCTCGCGCAGGTCGTCGCTGGCGGTCTTGAAGGCGAGGCCGACCATCAGCACCCTGGCGCCGGGCGCGAGGCCCTTGACGCATCGGTCGAAGAGGTAGCGCTTGTGCGCCTCGTTGGAGCGGATGAGGCTGTCGATCAGCGGCGTGTTGGCGCCGAGCGTGCTCGAGATGTGCTGGAAGGCCCTCACATCCTTGGGCAGGCAGGAGCCGCCAAAGGCCCCGCCCGGCCGGAAGTAATAGGGCGAGATGTTGAGCTTGGTGTCCGAGACGAAGATCTCGTGCACGATCTGCGGGCTGATGCCGAGCTCCATGCTGAGCCGCCCGATCTCGTTGGCGAAGCTGACCTTGAGGGCGTGGAAGGTGTTGTCCACGAACTTGGTGATCTCGGCCTCGCGATAGCGGGTGAAGAACACCTTGCTGTCGATGTTGCGGTTGATCTCCTGCATGTGCGCGTTGGGCTGGCCGTCGGCGGTGCCGATGACGACCTTGGGCGGGGAGAAGTAGTCCTTGATGCTGACGGATTCGCGCAGGAATTCCGGGTTGTAGACGATGTGGACGTTCGGCATGTCCTCGCCCAAGAGCGAGGCGAAGATCGGCCGGATCAGCTCGTCCGTCGTGCCGGGGCGGATGGTGCTGCGGTAGACTGCGGTGAAGGGCCTTTCGCGCGCCGGAGCCAGCGCGGACGCGATGTGGCGCGAAACCTCGGCGATGAAGCCCATGTTGTGCGAACCGTCGGGGCCGCTCGGCGTGCCGACGCAGACGATGGCCATGTCGCAGTCGTCCAGCCGGTCAGCGACATCGGTGAAGCAGGCGAGCCGGCCCTGCGCCAGCGCGTCGAGCAGCAGGTCCTCCAGCCCCGGTTCGACGATGGGGCAGATGCCGGCCATGATCTGACGGACCTTGGACTCGCTCGTGTCGATGCCCAGGACCGAGTGGCCTTCCTTGGTCAGGCATGCCGCCGCCGTCAGGCCGACATAGCCGAGGCCGAAAATCGCAATCTTCATCACAAACAGCTCTTCAACAAAGGGACGCCGGTGCGGCCGGACGGACGCATGCGGCACAAGAAACGGAGGTGGAGGATCGGCCCCGCAGGGCTTCGCCTTCCTGAAATCAAGCCGGCCGGCGCAGGCCGGGAGGCGAATGGATAATCCGCGCCAAGGCGCGATTGTTCCGCTTGGTCGACCGGTTGGAAGGTCTGGACGGGTTGCCTTTGGGATGGCTGCACGAAGTTCGACAGCATGCCTAAAGATAAGGCTGGCAATGCCTCGATCAGATCTGGCGGATGCGCTGGCCTTCTATTGCGATGGTCGTCAGCACGCCCGTGGCGAAAGCCCCCGTGTCGATGTTGAGTCTGTTGCTGCTCCGGTCGATGGACTTCACGGGCGTGTGCCCGTGCACGACCACGAAGCCCTGGAAATCCTCGCCCGACAGGAAGGGCTCGCGGATCATCGTGAGGTCCTCGCGGGACTGCTCGGCGAGGGCCACGCCGGGACGGATGCCGGCGTGGACGAAGAGATAGTCGGCAGCGACATGGTAGAGCGATAGCGCGGTCAGGAAACCGAGATGCCGGGAGGGCAATGCTGCGGCGAAGCGCGTCCGCAACTCCGACGCAGCGCCGGGCCGTGACGGCGCGCCGACGCCGTAGGAGGCCAGCGTGTCGAGCCCGCCATACCGGCACCAGGTGGCCATCGCCTCGTCGCTCCGCAGCGCTGCCAGCATCATCAGTTCATGGTTGCCCGCGAGGCAAACCACGTTCGCCACCTGCCGGCGCTCCATCAGCGCCTCGATGACGCCCGAGGAGGCGGGGCCGCGGTCGACATAGTCGCCAAGGTAGATCTCCACCGTCACGGGGGCGGGACGTGCAACGCGGTCGGCGTCGATGCGCTCCATCGCGTCCTTCAGCAGCGGCAACGCGCCATGGATGTCTCCGGTCGCATAGTAACGGCAGCCCTCGGGGACCGCGGCGAGGCGCGGCTCGGCCTCGGGCACTGGCGGCGGGGTGCGGCGGAAGGCGATCCTCATCGCTTCGGCGCTCCCCAGCGCAGCCGCGTCAGCAGGCCGTCGCGCGGCATCACGCCCCGCCAGCGTATGCGCGTCGCCGGAACCTTGACGCCGAAGCTCGGCGACACCCAGCCGCCGCCCTGTCCGGGCTCACCGCCGGCCATGGCCGCCATCTCGCCCGGGCTGGCGACGGTCAGGCGCAGCACGGGCGCCGGGCCCCGCCATAGCGCAACGCCGTTCTCCAGCGGTCGGGCCTCGATGCCGGGCGCGCACTGGAACGCCAGTTCGACGCTCTCCAGGCCCGCGCCGCCCTCAAGGCTGTCGTGGATGTCGATGCCGGAAGGCGCGGCGGCGCAGCGCCGCCTGTGCACCGCGCCCGTGCGCTCGACATAGCCGTCATGGAAGGCGGTGATCGACCACGCCTCGCCCTCCGTGACGTCGCCCCGCCAGGCCCGCGCCTTGCGGCCCCAGTTGAACGGTCCGGTGATGACGCTCTGGTCGACACCGGCGACGTTCAGCGTCGAATGGGCCGCCGTGCCGCGGAACCAGTCACGCCAGGCTCCGCCTGCATGGTAGAGGTAGGTACCGGGATCGACGAGCACGGGCTCGCTGTCGAGCGAGAGCACGACCGCGTTGGCGTCGGCATGGCCATGAGCCGCGATCGACAAATAGCCTAGCGGGCCATGATCCATGACCAGATGCGCCTCGCGGCCTCCCGTCCTGGACCTGACCACGGTGTAGCCGCCATCGGCGAAGCTCCTGATGCCGGCAGGGGAGGGCGCGGCCGCCTGCGGCGCTGCGAACAGGGCGTCTCGAAGTTCGGGCGCCGTGGAGCGCGCCGGGGTCGTGGCTCGTGAAAGATAGCCGGCGATGGAATTGGCGACAGAGGCTGGATAGGCGGCTTCACGGGGCCCGCACAGGGTCAGCACACGGCCCTCGTCGTCGTCGCCGATCGTCGGCGCCCGGCCATCGGGGCCCGCCAGCCAGCCGATATGGGCGGCGAAGGCCTCGAGCCGCCCGTCGACGGCGCCGCCCGGCGGCAGGCCGAAGGCGCGCCCGACGAGGCCCGCGACGAGCAGCATCTCGGAGGTGAAGGCGCCGTAGGTCGGCGATTGCTCGGCCGGAACCCCATCCGGCAGGATTTGAAGCTCTGCCTCCTGCTCGAGGCCTTCGCGGGCGTGACGCGCCATCGCCTCCGCGCCGGGCAGTCCCGGCAGGACGAGGCCGATGACGAAGAGGCCAAGATGCTCGGCCACGAGATGGTTGTTGGCCGAACTGAACCGCGAGGGGAAGCGCGCCAGCCAGTAGGCGTGGGCGGCGAGGAGCCGGGCCGCCGCGCGGCGCGTCGTGTCCGACATCGCCTCGCCCGCCAGCGCCAGCGCGACGACGACAGAGACGGCGCGCAGCGCGAGCTCGATGCCGGAGCTCCAGCCCAGCCCGCCGAAGGGCGGATTGGCGCGGCTCCAGCTCGCGATCGCCTCCTCGGCGGCGGCCAGCGCGGCGGCATCGCCGGTCAGGGCATGGTGGGCGGCCAAGGGCTGCAGAAGCTGCAGGCGGTTGATCTCCCAGAGGTATTTGACGTCGCCGCGCACGCGTTCGTGGCGATAGGGAATGGCGAAGCAGTAATGCTCCGACCCGGGCCAGAGCGTCCTGCTGACGGGATCGAGCCGCCAGAGATCGTCCGGGAACAGCGCGCCGGCCTGGCGCTGCGGCCAGTCGACGCCGAGCGCCGAGAAGCGGCCGGCCAGCAGGGCGCCCGCCGAGGCGGCGATCCGGGAGCGAAGGGCCGGCGCCGCGTTGGCGAGCAGGGCCTGGCGAAGAGGGCCGAGCCGCGCGATCTCGACGTCATGCGCCTCGAAGGCCGTCCAGCCGAAGCTGCGGCGGCGCGAGGCCCGGCGCTTGGCCTGCTCGCCCACCCGGTGCAGCAGCTCGGGCGGGCTCATGCTCGACATGCGCCTGACATACCAAGCCAGCGACATCAGGCGCCTCCCTTGGCCCTGCGGCGGGCGCCTGCCCGGGCTTCCGACGCGCCGGCTGCGGCGCGCCAGTGGCCGGCCAGCGCATCGGCATAGGGCCCGATGGCCAGCCGCGCCGCATGCAGCGAGCGGGCGGCTTCACCGAGGCGGCGGCGGAGCGCGGGGTCGGCCACAAGTCTCTTGAGCGCCTGCCGCAGCGCTTCCGTATCGCCGGGGGGGACCAGCAGCCCGGTCTGCCCGTCGGCGACGATGTCCTCGACGGCGCCCACCGGGGTCGCGACGACGGCGAGGCCATGCGCCATCGCCTCGATGACCGACATCGGAAGGTTCTCGTCGAACGACGGCAGAACCAGGATGTCCGCCTCGCCCAGCAGGCTCTCGACCTCGGAGGGGCCGACCCAGCCCGGCGCGGAGACCCGGTCGCCGAGCCCGCGCCGAGCGATCTCCGCACGCGTGCCTTCGACGTCGCCGTCTCCCGCGATGATGCAGCGCCAGTGGCCGGGGTCGAGGCCGGCCAGCGCCTCGATCAGCTGGGGAACGCCCTTGCGGGCGCCAAGCCGGCCGAGGAATAGAATGACCACATCCTCGCGAGGCGCGGCGGCGGCCAGCCTGGCGGGCTCCGGAGGCCGCGTGGCGTTGGGCAGGATGGCCACGCGGGAGGCGGCTTCCGGCGTCATCGCCGCCACGAGATCGCGCCAGACGCTGCCGAGCACGAGGATGCGGGCCGCGCCGAGGAACATGGCGTCGATCTCGCTCCGCAGGGCGCCCTTCGCGCCCTCCCAATACTGCCGGAAGCGCGAGCCGTGCAGATGCAGCACGTAAGGCACGCGGAGCAGGCGGGCCGTGCGGCACAGGGCGATTTTCCTGACGGCGCTGCCATGGGAGGACAGGTTGACGTGCACGACATCCGGCCGGCGTGCCACCGCGGCGATGGCACGGGCCAGATGCAGCGGCGCGCGGACGATCGAGCCCTGGCCACGCGTGACGACGAAGCTGACCGCAAGATCCGCCGGCGGGCGCTCGGCGAACTCGCGCCTCAGCTCGTCCATGATCCGGTCGATGCCGCCGCGGCCGCCCGCGCCGAGCGGCGTCGCGACGAGGACGTTCAGCATGCCGGGCGCGATGGCCGGCCTGGGCTCGGGCATGGGCGTCATGGGCGGGCGGGCTCCTCGGGGACGTGCCGGTAGGCCTCTACGTCGAGGCCGTCATGCTTGACCTCGGCGGGGCTGCCGGCGATCAGCGAATGGGGCGGCATGTCGGCCAGCACGGTGGCGTTTGCCGCCACGATCGAGCCTTCGCCGATGCGGATCGGCCCGATGAGCTTGGCACCGGCGTGGACGATGACGTTGCGCGCCAGATGGGGCGCGCCGACCAGCGGCGTGCGGCCTCCGAGCACGACGTGAACGCCGATCTCGCAGCCATCCTCGATCACCGAGGCGCCGTTGATCACCACGCCGAGGCCGCTGTGATGGAAGAACACGCCGTCGCCGATGGCGGCGCGGCCGGGGAGCGAGGCGCCGTAGACCAGGCGGATCAGGCCCTCGACGAGCCGCGAGAGCCGGTCGTAGCCTTTCAGATGCGCGGCGCGCGACAGCCGATGCAGGCGCGCGATGCCCTGCGGCCGCAGCTTGCCGCCGGCCGGCGCCCGCTTTGCAGGGGCGCTCATCGGCGGGCCACCGCGTTGATGCCGAGCACGGGCCGCAGCAGGGGCGCCAGTCGGCGCCGCAGCCTGGCCGGCAACGACATGGCGATGCGCTCGACGCCGCGGAGCAGCGCATAGGGCGGGCGGGCGAAAATGACGCCGCGCCGCGCCACGAGGAAGCCGACATGGCTGAAGCCGGCCTTAAGGAACATGACCTGCAGTTCGCCGACGTCGTACTCTTTCATGTGGAAGCCGGTGGGCTCGTCGTCGAAGTATTTCGAGACGTCGGTGGGGCCGATGACGCGGTTCGGCGTGGCGCATAGATAGTGCCCGCCCGGCTTCAGCACGCGCGCGATCTCCCGAAGCTGCGCCTCCACGTCGTCGACGTGGATGTGCTCCATCACCTGGTTCGAATAGACGACGTCGACGCTGGCGTCCGGCAGGTCGATGTCGCTGCCGGAGGACAGGACGAAGCGGAAATTGGCCGGGGCCTTCGCGCCGTCGATCAGGTCGGGCGTGACGTCGACGCCGATCGCCTCGCGGACCTTCGGCGCGACGGCGAAGGTCAACGCCGCGTCTCCGCAGCCGATCTCGAGGTAGACCGTGTCGGGCTTGAGCCATTCGCGAAGCAGCTTGCTCTGCGCAGCAATCCGGTCGCCTGCGGCGTCGCGCTGGGCCGTGTTCTGGGGATGGTCCGGCAGGCTGGCGAACAGCTCGGAATAGGCCTGCGCGTAATAGACGGAGCGCTCCTCGCGGCTCGAACTGCGCAGGCGCGCGGCAAGCCGGCGCTCCAGCAGGTAGTGGGCCATGATCCGCTCGGGCGTGCGCGTGTCTTGGCTCCAGCGCTGCTGGAAGCGGTGGTCGGAGCGCAGCACCGGCAACGCCTCGGCCCTGTCGTCCCGCGCATCGTGGCCCATGCCCGGCGAGGCTGCGGCCATGGCAGGCGCGGGGCGGGCGGCCAGGGCTCCGACGCCCTCAGCGCGGAACGCGCCGCGCTCGACATGATCGGGCTGGGCCGCCAGCTCCTCGACGAGGTCGGCATAGAGGTCGACCATCCGGTCCTCGGACATCGCGGTCGTCGAGGGCCGGCTTGCGGCCTTGAGCCTCGCGAGCGTGGCGGGCTCGGCCATCTGCGTCATGCGGTCGATCAGCTCGGCGGTGTCGTCGACCTTGAACAGGTAGCCGTTGACGCCGTCCGTGACGATCTCGGACGCGCCGCCGATGTCCGACATCAGCATCGGCACGCCGCCGGCCAGGAATTCGATGGCGGCCAGCGAATAGGTCTCGACCGCGTTGCTGCACAGCACGCCGACATCGCAGGCCGCGATCCAGGGCCGCACATCCGCCTGCTCGCCAGCGAAGATGACCTCGCCGGCAAGGCCCGCCTTGGCGACCGCGGCCTCGACGGCGACGAAGGTCGGGCCGTTGCCGACGAAGATGACCCTTGCCTTGATCCCGCGCTCCCGGACCGCGGTGAGCGCCTCGAGGAGCTGGAGATGGTTCTTCTCGGGCCGGAAGGTCGCGACGAGCCCGAACGCCACCTCGTCATCCGCGAGGCCGAGTTCCGCCCGAAGCCGCTTGCGTTCGTCCGGCTGGGGCCTGAAATGGTCGAGGTCTATGCCATTGGTGATGAGCGGCGTCCGGACGCAGTCGATGCCGCGCAGGCGCCAGTAGCGCATCTGGTTGCGGCTGATGAAGACGAAGGCGTCCGCGAGCTTCGCCGCCCAGCGGAACATCGCGAGGCG
>JAIXZF010000119.1 GCA_027489835.1 Hyphomicrobiales bacterium | reverse complement strand
CGGCCGCCGGCCGGCGCCTGCGCGAGGGCTGCACCCGAAAGCAGGGCCGGCGCGAGCGCGGCCGCGACGATGATCAACCGCGAGGCCATGGGGTCTCCGCGACGGGCGTGACCGGGCCCTTGCCCGCGAACCACGAGACGAGGTTGTCGACCTGA
Source organism: Hyphomicrobiales bacterium (assembly GCA_027489835.1). Lineage (GTDB taxonomy): Bacteria > Pseudomonadota > Alphaproteobacteria > Rhizobiales > Beijerinckiaceae > Allobosea. Next base: position 11,484 of record JAIXZF010000119.1, on the reverse strand, counting down.
AGCTGGCCCATCGCCTCGCGCGTGTGGTGGCTGGCCGAGCCGACATGGGGCAGGAGCACGATGTGGTCCATCGCGATTAGCTCCGCCGGGACGCGCGGCTCGTCCTCGAACACGTCGAGCCCGGCCGACAGGATGGTCCCCGACCCCAAGGCCTCGATCAACGCCCGCTCGTCGACGACGGAGCCGCGGCCGACGTTGACGACGATGCCTTCCGGCCCGAGCGCCTTCAGGACCTCGGCGCCGATGAGGTGACGGGTGGACGCGCCACCCGGCGCCACACTGACGAGCGTGTCGACGTCTTCCGCCATCGCCATCAGCGAAGGATAGTAGCGGTAGGGCACGTCCGGCTGGCGGTTGCGGCCATGATAGGCGATCGTGACGCCGAAGGCCTCGAGCCGGAGGGCCACCGCCTTGCCGATGCGCCCGAGGCCGAGGATGCCGATGCGGCGCCCGCGCAGCGTCGCCGTCAGCGGGTAGGCTCCGGCAAGCCACTTGCCGGCGCGCAGGTGACGTTCGGCCTGCGGCAGCTGGCGGACGACGCAGAGCAGCAGCCCGACCGCGATATCGGCGACCTCCTCGGTGAGCACGTCCGGCGTGTTGGTGACGACGATCCCGCGTTCGGCCGCGGCATGGGCGTCGATCGCATCGTAGCCGACGCCGAAGTTCGAGACGATCTCGAGCTTCGGCAGCCGCTCCATGAAATCCCCGTCGATGCGGAGGGGGCCGCCGGCCATCGCGATGCCGCGCATGTCGGCGAACGCGTTGAAGCCCGCGGCCTCCGCCGGCATGCGGTGGACCGTGAAGGCCGCCTCGAGCCGCTCGATGACGTAGGCCATCGGGCTGCCGATCAGGAGAATGTCCGGTCTTGTCATGGGGGATCGGCGCAAATCACGGAATGGGGGGATACATTCCGCGCTGGGCCCGGCAGCGTCAAGCGCCGAGGCGGGCCGTCGTGCCCCTGACCACCAGCGCCGGCGTGACGCGCATGCGCTTCTGGGGCATGGTGGGGTTGTTCATGCGCTCGCCAAGCAGTTCGACGGCGCGATGGACCATCTCGACATGGTTGCCGCGCACCGTGGTCAGGCCCGGATAGGATGCCGCCGCCTCGGCGATGTCGTCGCAGCCGATGATCGACACGTCGCGGCCCGGCTCGATGCCCTGCTGGCGCATGCCGACCATGGCGCCGAGCGCCGTCAGGTCGTTGTAGCAGTAGATGGCGGTGGGGCGGTTGCGCCGTTCGAGCAGCCAATGGGCGCCGTTGATCCCGGCCTCCCGGGTCTCGGGTCCCTGCACGTGCAGCGAGGCGTCCGGCGTGATGCCGGCATCCGCGAGCGCACGGCAGTAGCCCGCATGGCGCGCGCGACCGGTGGACACGTTCAGCGAGCCTCCGAGCATGGCGATGCGGGTGTGTCCCAGCGAGATCAGGTGATCGACGGCGAGCGTCGACGCCTTTTCGTCGTCGACCCCCACGAAGTCGAAGCCCGTATCCTCGATCTCGCGCACGATCTGCACAACCGGAATGCCGGAGGCGATGAGATGGTCGAGGTCCTCGCTGCTGGTGTCGTTGGTCGGGCAGAACAGCAGGCCGTCCGGGCGGTATTCGCGCAGATTGGTGAGCACGCGCTCCTGGCGCTCGTTGTCGCCGGCGCAGCTCGCGAACATGACGGTGCGGCCGCTCTCGATGGCCTTCTGCTCCACGGCGGCCAGGATCTCGGCGAAGTACGGATTGAGGATGTTGTGGAGCGCCACGGCGAGGATGTTCGTCCTCGACATCCTCAGGGCAGCGGCGCTGCGGTTGTAGGTGTAGCCCAGGTCACGGGCCGTCTTCTTGACCTTGCGTTTGGTGGCGTCGGCGACAAGGGGGCTGTCGCGCAGGGCCAGCGAGACGGTGGCGGTCGAGACCGCCAGCTGCCGGGCAATCATCTGGAGCGTAACGCGGGAGCGATCTATTCGCCCGTCCGCCGCGCCGACTGAGTGGATGCCTGCCATAAGCTCCCCCGTGAGCCGCACGAAGCGTCACAGCTTCCGTCAAGCAAACTACGCAGGCCGTTCGGGATTATCAAGCGTTGTAAATGCGTATTGTCAATTCAGCCTGTCAAGTTGAATTGACACTTGCGCCGTTCGCCGTCCGCTGTGGGTCAGGCCCGGTTCACGGCGGTGGGGCCGGCCGCGACGGCTTCGGCCAGCAGCCGGTCCGACGAGGCCTCGATCGCCTCCTGCAGCCTTGCGAAGAACACGTCCCGCTCGAGCCCGGATGGGATCGGGTCGAGCACCTCCACCACGATCGTGCCGGGGTAGCGCAGGAACTTGCGGCGCGGCCAGAAGGCGCCCGAATTGAGCCCGATGGGCACACAGGTCATGTCCATCTGCTCGTACATGTGGGCGATGCCGAACTTGTAGGCCGGCTTTGCGCCGGCCGCCGTGCGCGTCCCTTCCGGAAAGATGATGATCTGCCGGCCTGCCCTGGCTTCCTCGCGGGCGCGGGCGTTCATGTCCTTGAGGGCCGATGCCCCGCCGCCCCGCCTGACGGCGATCGAGTCGGCCTTCCACGCATACCAGCCGAACAGGGGGATGAAGAGCAGTTCGCGCTTCAGGATGAAGGCCGGATCGTTGAAGATCCGCATCAGCGCGAAGGTCTCCCACATCGACTGGTGTTTCGAGGCGACGAGGAAGCCGCCAGGCGGCAGGCGCTCAAGCCCGCGGAACTCGACCTTCGTGCCGCAGATGACGCGGAGCAGCCAGAGCGAGGACCCCGACCAGGCCCAGGCCACGTTCATGAAGGCGCGCCGGGGCATCACATAGGTCGGCACGACGGCCAGCATCCAGATGATGAGGTTGGCGTAGAAGGCGACGTTGAAGACAAGGGAGCGGAGCTGGAGCATGCTGTGGTCAAACACGACCGGCGCGGCCCACGTCAAGCACGGTCAGCGCTGGTCGGCGCGCTCGATGGCGTGCGGGCCCACCGGCTTCTGGCGACCGACCAGCACCGGCCAGCGCGAATGCTCGGGGTCGCCCTCGATCAGGTGGCGCAGCCGGGAGACGACATACTTGGCGTATTCGGACGCCACGATCCGGAACGTGGGCGGGTCGCTCCAGAGCTTCTGCACCGAGATACCGTCGCTCACAACCGGATAGCCGACGAGACGCACGCCCTGCATGACGTGCTGGAACTCGCCGAGCGTGCGCGGCAGATGGTAGTTGGAGGTGACGACGAGCAGCGAGCCGAACCCGTTGGCCCGCGCCCAGCGCCGCGCCTCAATGGCGTTGCCGATCGTGTTGAGCGCGCTCTTGCCGAGATCGACGCAGCAATCGAGCTTCGCCCCGCGATAGCTCGCGGTGCGGGCGATCTCCTCGCGGCTGGTGTGCTGGTACACGCCGCTGATCAGAAGCCTCCGGCCCTGGCCTGCGGCAAGGAGCGAAAGCCCGTCCGTGAGCCGCTGCGAGCCGCCCGTCAGGACGACGATGCCGTCGGTCTGCGCGACGTCGCGCGGCTCGTTCCGGGCGATGGCCCCGGCGAACAGCACGAAGCCGACCGCAAATGCGAAGCCCGCTCCAGCGCCCAGGATGACCAGGATCCAGCCCACGAGACGCCACCCGCCGCGCGGCGCGCGAGCGGATCCGGGCGTCCAGCCGACCGCGTGCGGGCCGTGAGTCCCCCTGGTCAAAGTCATGCTCGAAAAATAGCTCGGAAAAAGGGCGTCAACGTGGAGAGGCAAGCGTCGGAGGGTCGAGCCTGTCACGATCGCCGCGTTGGCACAACTTCGGCCGCTTCCGGATGGCGGGAGCTCAGGCGATCTCGTCGAGATGGCGCCGGACAGTGACGCGCGAGACGAACCCCGCGATCAGAGCGACCATCGCCGCGATGGCGACAACGATGATATAGCCCATCCAGCCGGCCTCGAAGCTGCCGAACAGCGCCTTGAGCTGATCGGCGCCCGGGCCCGAGGTCCAGCTCAGGCTGATCCAGCCCAGCACAGTGGTGACGGCGAGCGCCATCGCTCCGCCGACCGCGCCGCCCTCGAGCCCGAGCTTGAAGAACCGGCCCTGGAATTCGCGCGCGATGAAGCTGTCGTCAGCGCCCACCAGATGCAGTACCTCGACCGCTTCCTGGCTCCCCGCCATCGCGCCGCGCGTGGCGAAGGCAACGGCCAGCGCGGCCGCGAGCGTGACCAGCATCACCACCGCGACGCCGGCCAGGATCAGCGTGTTGGCCATGGTCGAGAGCCGGCCGAGCCAGAGGCCATGATCGTCGAGACTGGCGGTCGGAGCCTCGCGCCTGAGGGACTGGCGCAACGCGTCGACGTCGGGACGCGAACTGCGCCCGATGGTCACCACCACGAGGCGCGGAACCGGGAGGTCGGCGAGTTGCAGGCCGCTGCCGAGCCATGGTTCGAGCAGCCGGTCGGATTCCGCCCTCGGCACGATGCGGACAGCCTCGACGCCCTGGGCGGAACGGAACAGCGCTGCGGCGCGGCGAAGGTCGTCCTCGACATCGCGCCGCGCATCGGGACGGATCTGGATGGTCATCTCGTTCGAGACCGCCGCCCGCCAATCGGTCGAGGCGCGGGCGACGAGATGGGCGGCGCCTCCGGCCAGCGCCGCGAGGAAGGTGAGGATGGCGATGACCGCGACCAGCGCGCGGCTCGCGGCGGAATCGACCGGGATCAGGGGCTGGCCGCGCTTGAGCCCGGCCGGCAGGCCGGGGATCTCGGGCATGACGGCGAAGGTGCGGCGCTCCGACGGGCGGCGCGCGCGGTCCTCACGATCCTGCGCGTCCTCCGGCCCCGCCGCGCGGCTGTCCGGCTGCGTCTGGCGCGCGCGCTCCGCCGCCCAGGCGCCAAGCCGGTCGCGAGCCTGATCGAGCATGTCGGCGAGCCTGGCCATCGGTCAGCCGTCGACGTGCAGGAAGCCGTTGGCCAGCACGAGGCGGCGGGCATCGTGCTGGTCCATCAGGTTGAGGTCGTGCGTGGCGATCACGACGGCGGTGCCCAATTGCTGCAGTTCCATGAACAGGCGCAGCAGGCGGCGCGCCAGAGTCGGGTCGACATTGCCCGTCGGCTCGTCGGCCAGCAGCAGCTCGGGCTTGACGATCAGCGCCCGCGCAATGGCGGCGCGCTGCTTCTCGCCGCCGGAGAGCACCGGCGGGATCGAGTGCATGCGCTCGCCCAGCCCGACCCAGCGCAAAAGCTCGATCACCTCGGCGCGGTAGCTGGCTTCCTCCCGGCCCTTGACGCGCATCGGCAACGAGACGTTCTCGTAGACGGTCAGGTGGTCGAGCAGCCGGAAGTCCTGGAACACCACGCCCATGCGGCGGCGCGCGGCGCTGAGCGCGTCGTTCTGGCGGCGCGTCACGTCATGGCCGAACAGGTTAACGAGCCCCCGCGTCGGCTTGAGCGAAAGCAGCATGAGCTTCAGAAGCGTCGTCTTGCCGGCGCCCGACGGGCCGGTGAGATACTGGAACGAACGGGGCTCGACGCTGAAGGTGATGTCCCTCAGCACCTCCGGCCCCATGCCGTAGCGAAGGCCGACGCCTTCAAACCGGACCATCCACCACTCCCCGGACAGCCCAAGGCCATCCCCGATCTTCACCGAGCGTTAACCATACCGCGCCTCAACTCGCGTGCATCGCCGCAGGAGGCCGGACGGCCGGCACGCTGATTCGCCATGCTCATTGTCTGCCCATACTGCGCAAGCCGATACAGCATCGACGATGCGAAGATCGGGCAGGACGGTCGCAAGGTCCGCTGCGCGAGCTGCCGCGCCGATTTCTTCGTGACGCTGGCCGACGACAAGACCGCCGAGGTCGCCGCGGAAGCCGCGGCTTGGGCCGCGGAGAACGCTGGAGCGCCGCCAGTCGCGGGAGCGTCCGAAGTGGTCGTCAACTCTGACACCGGGCAGGAAGCTCAGTCCGACATCGCCGAAGGGCTCGACGAACTCTTCGAGAAGGAGCTCGCCGAAGCCGAGCGGCTCGCAGCCACCGAGGCGGTCGACCTCGACGCCGCCGGAGCCGGGCCGGTGACGACGACCGAGGCGGACGATCCGCCGCAGCCGAAGGGCTGGCGCCGCTTTCTGCCAGGCTGGCTGTCACGCAGGCGCGGCACGAAGCGGAGCGATGCCCGGCAGCCCGCCATACTGCCCGCGGCCGACGGCACTGAGCTGATCGCGCCCGGCGCGCCGCCGCGCACCGGCGCCCGAAAGGTCGTCGACCGCAGGGCCCGCGGCCCCGGCCGAGCGGCCGCATTGGGCCGCCTCGCGAAGGGGCCGGCCGGCTTGGCTCTGGCGGGCTGCCTCGTGCTCGGCGCCGGAATCGTGCAGCGCGAAGCGGTGGTGAAGCTCGCTCCGGGAAGCGCCAGCCTGTTCCGCGCGGTGGGCTTGCCGGTGAACCCGAGCGGGCTCGCCTTCGCGGACATCACGTCCTCGCTGGTGAAGGAGGGCGAGGCGAGGCTGCTCGTGGTCGAGGGCTCGGTGCGCAGCGTCCACGCGGACACGGTGCCGGTTCCGATGATCGAGATCAGGGTGCGGGGCGCCGATGGGCGCACCCTCTACACCTGGACGGCCGAGCCGCCCCGGCGCAGCCTGAAGCCCGGCGAGGCATTGCAATTTCGGACGCGGCTTGCGACACCCCCAGAAGCCGGCCGCGACGTGGAGGTCCGTTTCGCGGACGCGATGCAGAGCGCCACGGCCCAGCGCTGACTTGCCCGGGAGCCCTCATGGTGGACCATCGCCGCATCCGTGTCCTCTTTGACGAGGATGCGATCGCCAAACGCAACCGCGAGATGGCGGATGCGATCGCCAAGGCCGACCTCAAGGACCTCCTGGTCGTCGCCGTGCTCAAGGGCAGCTTCATGTTCGCCGCGGACCTGATCCGCGCCATGCACCATGCGGGCCTGAGCCCGCAGGTCGAGTTCGTGCATCTGTCATCCTATCGCGACGCCACGGTGTCGTCGGGCCAGGTCGAGATCCTGCGGGACGTGCAGAGCGAGGTGGCGGGCCGCGACGTGCTGCTCGTCGACGACATCCTCGAATCGGGCCGCACGATCGCCTTCGCCAAGGACCTGCTGGCGGCCCGCGGCGCGCGCCGGGTGCTGACCGCCGTGCTGCTGGAGAAGCCCGGCAAGCGCGCCGTCTCCATCAAGGCCGATCTTGTGGGCTTCGTCTGCCCTGACTATTTCGTCGTGGGCTATGGCATGGACGTGGCGCATTCCTACCGGCAGCTGCCTTTCGTGGGCGTCGTCGAGACGGACGACCAGCCAGGCTTCCACGGCGTCTGAGGGACCGGGCGATGGCTCGCATTCTGGTGGTCGACGATGAGGAAGCCGTGCGCGCACTGATTGCGCGCGGCGTCGCGCTCGACGGGCACGAGGTCACCGTGGCCGGCGACGGCGCCGAGGCCATGGACCTCGTCACCGAGCATGGCGGGGCTTTCGACCTCGTTCTCAGCGACATCCGCATGCCGCTTATGGACGGCATCGCCTTCGCGCTTCAGGCCAAGCGCGAGTTTCCGGACCTGACGATCCTGCTCATGACCGGCTACGCCGAGCAGCGCGAGCGCGCGAAAAGCCTCGAGAACATCGTCGTCGACGTGATGACCAAGCCGTTCGGCCTGGCCGAGCTCCGCAGCACGGTCGAGCGGACGCTGGCGCTGAAGAAGGGCGCCTAGCGGTTCAGCGACCAGATGGCGAGGTTCAGCACCGTGGCGAAGGACACCCAGGCCGCATAGGGCCAAAGCAGCCACGACGCGAACGGATCGACCTTCTCGAAGCTGCGGATGGTCAGGATGATGGCCGCAAGGAACGGCACGATCACCACGAGGCCCAGCAGCGGCGACTGAAGGCCGAAGAAGGCGTAAGACCACGCCACGTTGAGGACGAGCTGGCCGTAGAACAGCGCCAGCGCCTGCCCGCGATGCGGCGTTCCGGCAGGCCATTTCAGCACGCGGAAGGCGGCGTAGGCCATCAGCGCGAACAGCGTCGTCCAGGCGACCGGGAAGATCCAGTTGGGCGGGTTGAAGGCCGGCTTGATCAAGGCAGCGTACCAGCCGCCGATATGGGGCCGGGTGATGGCGTTGCCGAGCATGGACGCGGCGACGACCGGACCGATGGCGAGGAGCAGCTTGTCGATGGGGAAGCGCAAGGAGGTCATGGGCCGGATATGACCCTTCCGGGCGATTCCGCAAGCGCGAAAGCCGATCCCGACGTCATTCGCCGCCCTCCACGCGAAACCGCCGCGCGAGAGGCGCGGCGGCGACGAGGCTGGGCGTGACGAGGTCCCGGGCGATCCTGCGGCTACCTGATGCCGGGACTGACGCTCAGTTCGTGAGGCGGATCGACCCGATGCGGCCTGCGATGCTGGCGAACACGTCGGTCAACTGCGAGGCGTTTGAAACCTCGTAGTAGTTGGCCGGGCCGGAGGCGCATTCGCGCAGCAGGTCGCGGTTGCCGTCGATGACGCGCACCGCATAGACCGTGATGCCCTGGGCGCGGGCGTTGGCGCAGGCCAGGCGGGTGCGCGCGTCGATCGAGGTCGAGGAGCCCGTCTGGCGGTTCTCGGTGTTGTCGCCGTCCGTCAGCAGGACCATGTAGCGGCTGAGGCGATCCTGCGCGGGGGCGGCCGTGCTCATTGGAAAGCCCGGCGACAGCATGTTCACGCCCCAGGTCGCGCCGATGGTCACGTTGGTGTTGCCGGAGGGCTGCATCAGGGCGAGCGAGGTGACGAGGTTGGCCGTGTTGGTGCGCACGTCGACCAGCGGGGCCATGCGGGCCAGGGAATTGGAGCGGCAGTTCACCGCCGGGTAGAGGGTGTTGACGTCGAGGGGATCGACGCCGGTGGGCACCGTGTCGCGGTTGCTGTCCTGATCGCGGTCCCACAGGCAGCCCTGCCAGGAGCCGCGGCTGGTGCGACCGGTGCCGCAGCCGGAGGAAGCGGCCGTCGTATCCTTGTCGCGGTTGGCGAAGCGGAACCAGGATGTGGCGGGCGCACTGGCCAGCGACCAGGACACGCGGTTGGCCGCGGTGGTGTTCAAACTGCAATAGCCCGCGCCGGTGTAGGCGAAGGTCGCCGCGATGTTGGAGCCGGCATTGACGGCGTTCTGCACGCCAAGCGGCACGCGGACCGTGGTGTCGAAGGGGACCAGCGCCACGCGGATCTGGTCGGCCTCCATCGCGGCGTCCTTCATCAGCTTGATGAAGCCGGCGGTGGGGCTTGTGTTCGAACAGGTCGTGTCACCGCACAGGGCCTTCTTGAGCTCCTGCATCTTGTTGGCCGAGCCCATCGAGCCGGTGTTGTCGAGCACGAGCGCGATCTCGATCTTGTTGATGCCCCAGCTCGACGTGCCGGTGGCGGACACGTCGGTGCTGGAGGCGCCCATGAGCTGCATCACGGCGAACTGCACGCGCGCCCGGGCCTCGACGCGGTAGCTGTCGGTCAGGCGCGTCACGGTCAGGGACTGCACGACGCTTTCGAAGCGGGAAGGGAAATTGGCGCGGAACACGGCCTGCGCGCGGGTGAAAGCCTCGGTCGTGTTGGCGGCGACCGCATCCTTGGCCAGGGCCAGCGCGGCGGCGTCGACGGCCGACTGCAGCTCGTTGCGGACGAGGGATGCGCGCGAATAGTCGAGGGCCGCACCCGTCAGCGCCGTGACCGGCACGAGGGTCAGCCCGAAGATCATGCCAACGCTTGCGCGATCATCGAGCGCAAAGCGGCGGCGCAACCGGGAAATCCTTTCCATGATGCGCAAGGCCAACCTCCTGTTCACGAATGACGACGTATTGCGCATCGCATGAGCAAGCGGCAGGCCAGCCGGATTCTGTCCCTAAATGACCCAACCGCACGGATTGTGTCCTGCAGGTGGGCAAGCTATTGCGCCAGAACGGCACACCGGTCCTGTTTCGGGACCGCGCTTAATTTGACTTAAATGATCTGCGCCAAGGGGACATCGGTGGTCGCTAACGATATCCGCATCACGCCCGAGCTCGCGGCGGAGCATGGGCTAAAGCCCGACGAGTATGCCCGCTTCCTGGCGCTGATGGGTCGTGAGCCGACCATCACCGAGCTCGGCATCGTCTCGGCCATGTGGAACGAGCACTGCTCCTACAAATCCTCGAAGAAGCACCTCAAGACGCTGCCCACCAAGGCGCCCTGGGTGCTGCAGGGCCCCGGCGAGAATGCCGGCGTGATCGACATCGGCGACGGCGACGCCATCGTCTTCAAGATGGAGAGCCACAACCATCCCAGCTTCATCGAGCCTTATCAGGGCGCGACGACCGGCGTCGGCGGCATCCTGCGCGACGTGTTCACCATGGGCGCCAGGCCCATCGCGGCGCTGAACGCGCTGCGCTTCGGCGAGCCTTCGCATCCGCGCACGCGGCAGCTGGTCGCCGGCGTGGTGGCGGGCATCGGCGGCTACGGCAACTCGTTCGGCGTGCCGACGGTCGGCGGCTTGGTCGGCTTCGACGCGCGCTACAACGGCAACATCCTCGTCAACGCCATGGCCGTCGGCATCGCGAAGACGGACGCGATCTTCCTCGCCAAGGCCACCGGCGTCGGCAAGTCGATCGTCTATCTCGGCTCCAAGACAGGCCGCGACGGCATCCACGGCGCGAGCATGGCCTCGGCCGAGTTCGACGACGATTCCGCCGCCAAGCGGCCCACCGTCCAGGTCGGCGATCCGTTCGCCGAGAAGCTGCTGCTGGAAGCTTGCCTCGAGATCATGGCCAAGGGCTGCGTCGACGCGATCCAGGACATGGGGGCCGCGGGCCTGACCTGCTCGGCGGTCGAGATGGGCGCGAAGGGCGATCTCGGCGTCGAGCTCGACCTCGACGCGGTGCCCTGCCGCGAGGAGCGGATGAGCGCCTACGAGATGATGCTGTCGGAAAGCCAGGAGCGGATGCTGATGGTGCTGACGCCCGGCAAGGAAGCCGAGGCCGAGGCCATCTTCCGCAAATGGGGGCTCGACTTCGCCGTGGTCGGCAAGACCACCGACACGCTGCGCTTCGTCGTCAAGCACCAGGGGGCCGTGATGGCGGATATGCCGATCAAGGAACTCGGCGACGAGGCGCCCGAATATGACCGCCCCTGGGTGCCGTCGCCCAGGCTGCCTGTGCTGGATGCCGCGAGCATCGCCGCGCCGATGTCCCATGCCGATGCGCTGCTGAAGCTCGTGGGCTCGCCCGACCAGTGCTCGAAGCGCTGGGTGTACGAGCAGTACGACACGCTGATCCTCGGCAATTCGGTCGTGCGGCCCGGTGGCGATGCCGGCGTCATCCGCATCGGGGACGGGCCCAAGGGCCTCGCCATGACTTGCGACGTCACCCCGCGCTATTGCGAGGCCGACCCGGTGGAGGGCGGCAAGCAGGCCGTGGCGGAGGCCTGGCGGAACCTCACGGCGGTGGGCGCGACGCCGCTCGCCATCACGGACAACCTCAACTTCGGCAACCCGGAGCGGCCGCCCGTGATGGGCCAGCTCGTCGGCTGCATCCAGGGCAT